>CANRGQ010000022.1 GCA_947630195.1 uncultured Bacilli bacterium | reverse complement strand
CGATTATACCAAATACAGGTATTTTTAATTTTCTAGCTTCTTTAACAGCATTATATTCTTTCTTAGGATCTACTACAATTAAAGCTTGAGGAAGTTTATCCATTTCACGAATACCACATAATATTCTATTTAATTTGTCATATTCTTTTTTAAGTCCAATAACTTCTTTTTTTGGTAATAAATCAAATTTACCTTCTTTTTCCATATTTTCTATTTCTTCTAAACGTTTAACACGACGACGAATTGTACGGAAATTAGTAAGGGTTCCACCTAACCATCTTTCAGTTACATAATATGATTTACTACGAAGTGCTTCTTCTACGCATACTTCTTGAGCTTGTTTTTTAGTACCTACAAATAAAAATTTACCACCATTAGTTGCAATTTCTTTAATTTCGTTGTAAGCACTTTCTAACAATTCTTGTGTTTTTTGCAAGTCAATAATATATATATCTTCTCTTGCTGTAAAGATATATTCTTTCATTTTTGGATTCCATCTTTTAGTTTGATGTCCAAAATGAACTCCAGCTTCTAATAAATAACTCATAGAAACTACGGCCATAAATAATCACTCTTCCTTTCGTTTTCTCTTCTTAATATTTAATACCATTACCACTTATTATTAATAAGCACTAGGCGCAGGCTAAATATTAATGTATATTTGACTTAAATAGCCAATAGTATTTTATCAAATTATATGCATTAAAACAAGCGAAATTATCAATTTATGAAAAAAAGTTCTATTTATTAAAAATAAAACTCTTTTTGTATTAGTTAATAATTAAAGTTCAATAAGGTCAGACATAACTATGAGGTTGGAAGTGTTACTATTAAATAAGGATGATCCGATGTGCCATCACCAGAAAGATTTACATTATTAACAAGGTAAAAACTTGGTCGCATTTCCCTCGTTGCAGTTCCATAAGCGTTACTACCCATTGATACTACTCCACTTTCACCATTCATACATCTATTACAACCTATATCAATCATATATGGTCTAGAAGTACCACTCTGATTGCGCATTGCTAAACTCATGGTCCATTCTGTTCTATATGTACCGGTATCCTCAATGCTATGATACAAATGAAGCCAATTTGTCGCATTATTATTCCCAGCATTAATATAATCAGAAGCATAAATCAATCCAATCTTAGCTGGAGATGAATCGACATATGAACGTTTAACAGCATTCGTTAAAGGATACTGTTCTTCATCATACCAATATTGTTCGGTTATTAAGTTGCTCCAATATAAGCCATTTGGTTCAGATGTCGAAATAGAAGACAAAAAAGTGTTTTGCAACCATGATTTTGCGGCAGAGCGAGACCAATAACCCAAACCTGAACCATCGAATTTTGAACTTCCTGCTGGATTCACTTTTATTATTTTCAATTGTCCCTCTTGCCACATTGTCTTTTTTCCAGAATCTTCTGTTCTTTCTTCAGAAGTAATACCTAATATTCTATACATATAAGTATCTTTTTTTGATTTGCACTCTTCTTCATCTGTTGTTCCAAAGCATATATAATTGTTTTTGACTTGATCTCCAGTTCCATTAAAACGATATAGTCCATCTACTGCTGTGGTATGTTGTCCTCCACCAGCAAAATATGTTCCTCCTTTTTCTTGTAACATATCCAAAGCTGGTTTTCCTTTCGAAAAATATAACGTACAGTATAATGTGTTTTTGGTGTTAATTGTAGCAATGTTTGTAGTTAAATTATAACTTATCACATCAGCACTTGGAACTTCTGCTCCTTCTCCATCAGTACATTTGCTACCAATATAACCATGAGTTGTTGGACTTGGCCATTTTGTTCTATCTGTTGCTTCACTCCAGTTCATATTTTCATCTTGTACCATTATCGAAAGTGCCTTGCTTTTTTCTTTGAATACATCAACAGTTTTAACATTTTCCAAAACTTCATTAGGATTTATTAAAATTTTAGCAAAACTAAAACTTTCATATCCTAATATTATTATTAAAATTACTACAAAAATTCTTAATATAACTTGTTTTTTCATATATACCTCCTTAATTTCCTTCAAAATATGCATAACACGTTACTGGTTTATCTGTTTCGATACGGAATCCATTAGCATCATAAGTTAATTTGTTATCTATAGTTTTAGAGCCATTTTTACACTCGTAATCTATCATACTATAGTTGCTTTCAACTTTATTAATTAATTTATATTTATCATTTTTGTAATTTCTATCACCATTTACATCTTTTAAATAAGCATATATTATAACATCTGATAACATATCTTTATCATAATAGATTCTACAAGTAACTTGTAAAGGTTTCATTTCCTTATATTCTATTGAAACCGTTCCATCTTCTTTTATAGTATAACTATTATATACTGGATCACCGGCATTTTTATCGGGATAACAATTGGAAACTTTGTCATTTACTTTATAACCACTTGCTGGAACATATTTGCTTTCCTTATACTTATCGGGATTATCTGGCATTTGCATATAAAAAATTATATTAACATCTGTATCTCCTTCAATTGGACCTGTTTTTACTGATTCACCTTCACTAGCAAAATTTCCTACTTTACTTGTAAAAATTGGAACTGGAGCCGTTTCATAATTATAAAAGGCATATGTGTTTTTTATAGTTACAACTGCAATAATTAAAAATAAAATAACTATAATTGCTATTATTTCTTTTTTATACCTCACATTTTTTAATTTTTCTCTTATCAAACTATCACATCCTTTTATATATGTTGCTAATACCGATATTAAATTGGTTATATTCTATAGTACCTATTAGTATCTATTATTATAATAATATTTTAAATAGGAATTGTCAAGTACTATTTTAACTAATAGGTTCTATTTATATATTAAAATAGGTCTTGAAATGAGTGATAAAATGAGAATAGTTGCAAATGATTATGAACCAAAAGAAGTATTTAGAATGGTAAGAGAATATACGGGACTTACCCAAACTGAGTTGGCTAATGAATTAAACAGAAAAAGTTATCATGGCATTAAAAAAATTGAAAGTGGCTCTAATAGATTCTATTTTGAAACTTTAATGGATATTGCTAAAAAACATAATTTAAAAATAATTATTACCAACGAAAAAAATAACAGAAAGATATAAATCTGTTATTTTTAATTTAATTTGTTCATATATATTACTATTTTAATAAACCTTTATCTGAAGTATAAACATAGCCTCTATCTAACTTATAACTATCTCTATTTAAATAATAAATATAAGGGACTTTTTGACTATGAATTTCTTTTATTGTAACATCATCATTATAATCAATATATTCAATTATTTCTTCCCAATTATTAGTTAAATATATAACTTTTTCAATGGTTTTTTCTATTTCTTTTTCTGGATTATAACCATTATTTAAAATATAAGTTCTTAAATCTTCTGTTCTTCCTTTAGGTAAAGATTCTTTCTTTTTAACTAGAGAAAATTTTAAATCACCCATAATATTTTTATTAAATTCTTTAGGAAAATCAGAGGTAAAAATAATATCTTTTATCAAAGAGGAACTATCACGTCGCGCTGATAAATTATTCTCAGCCCCAACAATTTCTGTACCCAAGTCTTTAACTTTTTCACCCTTTTTATTTATCAAATATTTATGATATTCATACATATACTCATAAGGAGCAAACTCAGGAATCCTGTAATAGGAATTATCTGCTCTTTTAATAAATATGTGTTCTTGAGAAATATAAGGACAAGGAGAAATACATTTTTCAGAAGAAGCAAGGGCTAAATCATCTTTAAATTGACCCATAAGAGCGTAATTATTAGAGGATAATGCAATATTTCCATATTCATCAAAATAAAAATACAAATTAGATTGAGAAGACTCATAATCAGTATTAATTTTAGGAGAATTTACTAAACCCACTAATAAACCATCATGAAAATCGGTATCAAGATAATATAATTTCTTAGGTTCTATTTCTTTACCAGTTAATAGGGAAAACAAACTGTAACTATCGTCATGATTTTGAACTCTAATTAAATTTTCATTTAAAACAACAATATCTTTAAATTGAGTTGAACATGGGATTATTTCTGTACCCTCTTCATTTATAACACCAATTTTATCAACAACATCACAAAAAAATTTATTAACATTTAAATCCTTTAATGTTACAACTGATAAACCACTTTTAAATGGAGTTATTTTACTATATTGTTTAATTCTACCCCCATCTTGAAACCATATTTTTATTTTTTCAATATTTTCTTCTAATAAATCCGGAGTACATAAAATTGGCATATCATTTAAACTAAACTGACTCTTAATTAAATTAACTCTTTTTATTTCTTCTAAACGCTTTTTTGAAATGTCACTATCTATTGCATCAACGAAACTATGTCTTTCAATATTTGGTAATTTCATCCAACCACTTCTTTCAAACAATTCCGTTATTATAGCAAAAAAAAGATGAAAAATCTATATTTTTCAACCAAACTATATTTAACTATTCTTCAATATGATGATAATTACTAAATTCACAACCGCAATAATCTTGGCGATATAAATTATATTCTTTAGATAGTTCAATACTTTTTTTATAACCATCTTTTTTCTTAAAATCACTATATAACCATTTGACTTGGTATTTTTGTTCTAACTCTTCTCCTAATTCATTTAAAACTTGGGCATTTTTATAAGGACTTACTGTTAAAGTAGTTCCAAAATAATCATAACCCTCCATCACCGCTATTTCAGCGCATTTTTCCAGTCTTAAATTATAGCAAATGTGACAACGATTGCCACCCTCTTTATCTTTTTCATGGCCAATAATTACTTTTCTATACTTCTCATTTTCATAATCAATATCTTTTAATTTTACATTAGGAAGATTTAGCTCATTAATTAATCTTATTTGCTCGGCTTTTCTTTTTTCATATTCACTTTTTGGCTCAATATTCGGATTATAATAAAGAACTGTAATATCAAAATAATCTTTTAAATAAGTAATGACATAACTAGAACATGGACCACAACAACTATGTAAAAGAAGTTTAGGCCTTCCCTCTAAACTTGCAATAATCTTTTCTAATTTTTTATCATAATTAATTTTCTCATTCATTTGGCTGTTCTCCTTCTGGTGGATTTACTACTTCTTCTTCACATTTATTAAAGTGATTATTTTCACTATTACTATCTAAATATAAGCATCCTTTAACTTCTCCATTATTTTTGTTAGCAATTACTTCATATATTTCTAAATAGTTATTAAATTTTTCAATATTAATCGTATTTATATAAACCGTATTACCATCATTCATCCGAAATAAAAATCTTTTATCATCGATAATCTTATCATTAATTTTGGAAGGATTATATTCAATTTCACTAACTTTACTTAAAACTTCCGGATTAATTATTTTAAGTTTTTCGACAAATTCTTGGTATATTTCATCCGGAACATAGTTAATTAAAGTGGGAACTCCTAAGAAGGAATCTAAGTAATCTACTTCTCTTCCACTTGATAAAATAACTTTTTGAGTATTTAAATTATAAAATAAAATATTTTCTTCTTTAACCGTAATCGCCAGCGTGCCAAAATAATTTTTATGAATTTTAACTTCACTAATTATTTCTGAATTAAGTAAAGTTTGTTTTATTTTCCTCCTGCTAACATTTAAAACGGATTTTCCTTTTAGGGGTAACATACTAATAATCTCATTATCTTTTAAATAAGTATTTCCTTTTATTTCAATATTTTTAATAGGCAAAGTCCATAAATAATAGAAAAACAAAAAAACGAGAAAAAGAAAGAATACGATTAAAATTATTCCTTTAAATTTTAATTTTCTTTTTTTCTTCTTGTTTTCCATAATTATTTCACCATTCTATTACTATTTGTTCTAATTCTAAATTGACTTTAAATTCTTCATAAACTTTTTCTTTAATAACTTTTATTAAATCTTTAATATCTTTACTGGTGGCTCCTCCTAAGTTCACAATAAAATTAGCATGTTTTTCCGATACTTGGGCTCCCCCAACAGTGTATCCTTTAAGGTGGGCATCTTCGATTAACTTACCAGCGGCATATCCTTCCGGATTTTTAAAAACACTTCCGGCATTTCTTTTATCCGTTGGTTGAGTCTTAAGTCTTTTCTCTTGGCATATCTTTATTTCTTCTTCCATCTCTTCTTTTATACCATCAATTAACTTAAAAGTAGCTTCCAACAATATTACTTTTCTTTCTTTAAAACTAGAATACCTATGTCCTATTTTAATATCATTTCTTTCGATTACTTTTAACTCATTATCTTCTAAAACTAAAACGGAAAGTAAATAATCATATATTGATTTATCTTTATAAAATGAGGCATTACCATAAAGGGCTCCCCCTAGAGTACCGGGAATAGTGCCTAAAGTTTCTAGGCCTTTTAAATTATTATTAATAACCTCTCTTACAAGTTTACTTAAAATGACTCCGCATTCTGCTTTAACCACATAATCATCAATGATAATTTTATTTAAATTCTCTAAACTAATTATGACTCCCTCAAAATCATTATCGGGTAAAATCACATTAGAGCCTTTGCCTAATAAATAGTAAGGCATACCCTCTTTATCCAAATAATTAATTAAATCCTTAACATGATTAATGGTATCCGGTTTAATTAAATATTTAGTTTTAACTTTAATACCATAAGTATTATAATTTTCTAAAGAGACATTTTCGAAAACTTCCCCATAATCACTTAACATCTTTTAAGTCCTCCTTAATATAGTTATAAATAACTTCACTACTAGAAATTGTTTTTTCGCCTTTTAAATTATTTTTTATTTTTTCATACTTTTCTTTATTATTAAGTAAATCATTAACCATATTAAGTAATGAATCGCTAGTTAAATCTTTTTCTTCTAACATTAAGGCTTCATTTTTATTAACTAAAGATAAAGCATTATAATATTGATGATTATTAGCAACGTTTGGAGATGGAATTAAAATAGAAGGAATTTTGGCATCGACTATTTCACTTAAAACTCCAGCCCCAGCCCTACTGATAATTAAATCACAATTTTTAAAGAAAGATGAAAGATTATCTAAATAAGGGATGACTTTAACATTATCACTAAATTTATTTTTCTTAAATTCTTCATAAGAAGATTTACCTGTTATATATAAAATTTCATAATCTACACTAGAACATTGTTTTAAAAAATCAACCATTTTGGCATTAAGAGAGGTACTACCTAAAGAACCAGCGACCATTAAAACTAATTTTTTGTTTTTACTAAAACCTAAAGAGGTTTTGGGAATGCTTTTAATACTTCCGGCATTTTCTCCAGAAGGATTACCACTATAAACGATATTTATATTTTGGGGAAAATATTTAGAACTATCTTCGAAGGATGTAAATACGGCATTAACTCCGCGACTTAAAAATTTATTGGTTTTACCCGGAATACTATTTTGTTCATGAATATAGCATTTAATCTTCAATTTTTTCGCGGCCATAATAACAGGCATGGTAACATAACCACCTACCCCAATTACCACATTAGGCCTAAATTCTTTAAAGATATCAATGACATCATAATAGGCTTTCATAACTAAATAACAATTTTTAAAATCTTTTAAAATATTTTTACTAAAACCATAGATTTTAATGCTTTTAAAAGGAATATTATGGGATGGTACAATTTCGGTTTCCATCCTGTTATGAGTTCCAATATATAAAACTTCTAAATCTTTTTCGCATTTCTTAAATTTATTTAAAATAGCTAGAGCGGGATAAATATGTCCTCCCGTTCCTCCAGCCGATATTACTAAGCGCATATAATCACCTACTTAAATTATACAATAAAAGAGATAAAATTAGTAGTTAAATGGTATTTACTTTACTTAATATTCCGTAATATAGTAAACACTAGCATACTTATAATTGGTGTTTTTACTTAATAGACCATAAGAAAAAATTTCTTTATCCTTTAAACTTTTAATTAAATTATCATTAAGTAAATTATTTAAAATACAGACAAAATCTAATTCTTTTAAGTTATCAACGGTGTTTATTACATAATTTAAAATACCTACTTTATAAGTTCTATTTTTTATTAAACATTTATTAATTAAGGCATTCGAAAAACTCATCACATAAATATTTTGATAACTAAATTTTTTTAAAAGATTTAAAAACTTCGTAAAACTCGCAATATTTTTTATTTCAATTAAAAATATTTTACTAGTTTTAATTTTTAAAATATCTTTAAGTCGCGGAATAAATTTCGGAAGTTCATTAAATTTATATTCCCTTATTAATTTACCTTTTAAAGTAGGATTATGAAAGATAACAAACTCGTGATCGATAGTTTCTCTTATATCAAATTCAACTCCTAAGTATTTAGGATCATCTATTGCCATTTTGATTGCTTCATAAGTATTTTCTTTAATATCTTTAGAATATACACCTCGATGTTTAATTAATTTAGCCAAAAAAATCACCTAATAAAATATACTAGGTAATATTATTATTTAGAATTAGTTTTAATTAAATCATCATTCATAATAAATACTTTAATATCTTTTAGAGTATCATCTAAATCTTTAGAGGCACATCTAATATCTTTTTCAGGACTAGAGATAAATACTCTTAAACTATTTTGTAAAATTTTTAAAGTGTTTTTAAATAATTGTTCTTTTTCCGGAGTATCTAACTTTCCTCTTAACTCTTCAATATTTGCAAAACTATAAGGCTCCACGAGGATGCTCGCTACTTCTAAAGAAACATTTAAGATGATAAGTTCTGTGTTCGTAAGCACATTAGTAACAAAAGTAGCGTGCATTTCATCATGAGCCATAAGTAAAATACGGACACTTTCGATATTCTTTTCTGTAGTCATTAAATCTTCATTAATTAAAACTTGATAAGCAAGTTTCTTTTTATAACCATGTAAAGATGTTAATAAATTGACGCCTTCTTCATAGTCTTCAGGAGAATATCTATTTTTATATTCCGCTAGATTTTTTAAATAAATATCATTATCTTCATGCATTTCGGTATATAAATTAAAAATAGTATCGACACTTTCACATAAAGATTTATTACTACTAATTAAATATAATTTTTTAAGTAAATTATCATCAATACTTAAGATAATTTTAATTTTACTATCATGATATCCTAATCTTTTTAATCTTGTTTTTAAAGCAATTTTTTCTTTCTCTTTCATAAGTTACCTCCTTAATGAAGAATATTATAAAGGAAAAATTTTAAGATTACAAGTCTTAAGTTTTCTTACTTCTTCTAAAAATTAAAGCAAAAAAGAAAGTAATTAAGAAGAATACTCCCAAAGACAATAATTGGACATTTAAAACATTTAATTCTTCATCTTTTCCTACTTCTAAACTATGCATATAGTTTTCTATTCCCGATACATCTTCTGAAGTTTCTTTGGATACATAAAAAGTATATAAGACATCCTCATTAACATTATAAACATCTAAGGTAACAATACTATCTTTTTCATTTAACTCGTTATTTTTAATTTCCACATAAGTATCTTCGGCTAGTTTATAAGAAAACTCTAAAGAAGTTACATCTTCCCTAACTTTAACAGTGTAACTATAAGTATATTCATTAAAAGGCAGTTCTAAATCACCATTTAAAATTTTTAAATCATATATCATATTCATCCCTTAAATAGTTTGGGATGATAAAACTTTTTTATACTAGTTTAATTAAAATTTCATTCATCACATATAAATATGTGGGATTAATTTTTAAATAGCCATCAATATATAATAATTCTTTATTTTGGAGAAGTTTTTTTACCGGAAAAACATCAGCAATATTAACGCCATATTTATTATAAAATTCTCTTATATTAATCCCCTTAGTTTTTCTTAAACCTAAAATAACTTCATATTTCATGATAGCCATTTTATCTAAAAGTTCTTCTTTATCTCTTCTTTTCCCATTTAAATAATTAGTTAAACTTTTAGTATTATCGTAGCGAACTCCAAAAGTATAACCAGAAGCGCCACAGCCAAAGCCATAATATTCTAAATTACACCAATAAACTAAGTTATGTTTCGACTCATACCCCTCTTTAGCATAATTAGATATTTCATATTGCGTGTAACCATTTTTAGTTAAAGTTTTTTGAATTAATTCATACATTTCATAATCAAGTTCTTCAGGTATTTCTTTCACTTTATCAATACCTAGACAAGTATTATCTTGAATCATTAAACTATAAGTACTAATATGCGGAACATCTAATTTTAAAAAGTATTTTATATCTTCCTTTAAATCTTTTAATTCTTCACCCGGAATCGCATAAATTAAATCGACATTGATATTAGTTATCCCCATATCTTTAATCATTTTTATTTTATTTTCTACTTCTTTAAAATCATTTTTTCTTTTTAAATAAGGATAATTTTGTTCTAAAAAACTTTCAATGCCTAAGCTTATTCGATTAACCCCATATCTTTTAAGTAAACTTATTAAGTCATTATTTATATCTTCAATATTACATTCAAAAGTAAATTCTTCTAATTTATCTTTATTAAAGATATCCGTTAAATTTAAAACATATTCGATTTCTTCCATAGAAAGAGCACTGGGAGTACCTCCCCCAATGTAGATGGTTTTAATATCTTCGCCCATATAACTTTCTATTATTTCTTCCTTTAATTTAGGAAGGTAGGCTTTAACCCAAGAAGAATTATAAATAACTTTGCAAAAATCACAATAAGGACAAATTTTATGACAAAAAGGAATATGAATATAAACACTACTAACTTCTTCCATTTTAATGTCCTTTAGTATAGTGATTTAATTCTTCTTGAAAATCAGGGTCTTCTATTTTATGAATATTTTCGTGTAAAGTAGACTTAGGTATCCCACTTTTAGCTTCTAATTCTCTTAAAGATAGGCCGTTTTTAATGTAATCTTCCCCCAGTATTTTAGCAGTATCTTCATCTATAGTACTTTTTCTTTTGCCAACCATACCACCTTTTTTAACTCCGAGTAACATTATCTTTTGTTGAGCAAGATCTAACTTTTGATGGAGAATGGCGTCATATCCTTCTTTAGTATTATCTCTTACCACACTTAAATACTTTTTAATACTACTTTCGGATTTACCAAAATGTTTAGCGGCCTCCCTTATGGTATGCATATCTATTATATATTCAGCTACTTCTCTTATTTGTTCATTCATTTTTTATCATCCTCACTACTTAAAATACTTAAGAAGGCTTCGGCCGGAACTTCTACTCTTCCCACCATTTTCATTCTTTTTTTACCTTCTTTTTGGGCTTCGAGTAACTTTCTTTTTCTGGAAACATCGCCACCATAACACTTAGCTAAGACATTTTTCCGCATGGCACTGATATTTTCTCTTGCAATTACTTTGGAACCAATACTTGCTTGAATAGATACTTGAAACATTTGTCTTGGAATAACCGTTCTTAATTTTTCGGTGATACTTCTTCCTTTTTCATAAGCAAAATCTTTATGAATAATTAAAGATAGAGCATCTACTTTTTCCCCATTTAGTAAAATATCCATTTTAACTAAATCACTTTCTTTATAACCAATTAAATCATAATCAAATGAAGCATAACCATTCGTTCTGCTTTTAAGTTTATCATAAAAATCATAGACAACTTCGGCAAGAGGTAGTTCATAATGAATATTTACTCTGGTGTCATTAATATATTCAATACTTTTATAAATTCCTCTTTTATTTTGACAAAGTTCCATAATGCTCCCAATGTATGATGAGGGAGCAATAATACTGGTATATATATAAGGCTCCTCAATTTTAGCAAGTCTTTCTCTTGGAGGCATTTTATTCGGATTATCCACCATCACTACTTCCCCGTTAGTAAGATAAGCCTCATATAAAACTGTCGGACTTGTTACCACAATATCTAAGTTAAATTCTCTTTCAAGTCTTGTCGTAATTATTTCGGAATGTAAAAGGCCTAAGAAACCCGTGTGAAAACCAAAACCTAAGGCTTCACTGGTAACCGGTTCAAAAATTAAGGAGGCATCATTTAATTTTAATTTATTTAAAGCATCTTTTAACATTTCATATTTATTAGCTTCCACGGGATATATTCCTGAATAAACCATTGGTTTCATAGGTTTATATCCCTCAAGTGGGATTGAGGCCTCTCTTTCTTTAGTGGTGATAGTATCACCCACATGAACACTTGAGATATCTTTAATCGCCGCACAAACATAACCAACTTCCCCACTTTTTAAAGATTTTAATTGTTCTTCTTTTGGAGTTTTAACTCCGAGTTCTGTCACTTCAAAACTTTTATGAGTGGCCATCGTTTTAATCGTATCTTTTAATTTTATTTCCCCATCGACAACTTTAACTAATAAAACAACTCCTTTATAACTATCAAAATAAGAATCATATATTAAAGCTCTCGTCGGATTATTTAAATTAATTTTAGGTTCAGGAATTCTATCTACTACAGCATCTAGTAAGTCTTTAACGCCTTCGCCAGTTTTCCCACTACATAAAATAATATCTTCTTCTTTAAAACCTAAAACATCATGTAATTCTTTAGATACTTTAGGAATATCCGCATTAGGTAAATCGATTTTATTGATAACCGGAATTATCGTTAAATCATTTTGCATCGCTAAATATAAATTAGCAAGTGTTTGAGCCTCAATTCCTTGCGCCGCATCCACGACTAAAATGGCTCCTTCACAAGCCGCTAAACTTCTACTTACTTCATATGAAAAATC
Source organism: uncultured Bacilli bacterium (assembly GCA_947630195.1). GTDB lineage: Bacteria > Bacillota_I > Bacilli_A > RF39 > UBA660 > SIG200. Next base: position 6,153 of record CANRGQ010000022.1, on the reverse strand, counting down.
GACATGTCCGGGCGTATCTATTAAATTCAAAATATATTCTTTATCATCTTTTTGATATTTTAATTTAACTGTATTAAGTTTAATAGTTATGCCTCTTTCTCTTTCAATGTCCATACTATCTAACATTTGCTCTTTTAATTCTCTTTTAGAAACCGCACCGGTATATTCTAAAATTCGATCAGCAAGAGTACTCTTACCATGATCAATATGAGCAATAATGGAAAAATTTCGTATATTCTCTTCTTGCATATAAACACCACCAATATAATAACATAAAAAGCCCACAAAAAAAAGAAGTTAGTGCTATAAAAGATCACTATGACTTCCGGTATTAACTAATAATAAAACTAAATCATCATCTACATACTCATAGATTAATAACCAATCGGGTTCAATATGACACTCAAAACAATTTTTATATTTCTTACTACTTTTTAATGGGTGATTAAGATATTTAGGCTCTAATTTTTCTTTAATTGATAACTTTTGAACAACTACTCTTAATTTTTCTAAATCTTTACCTTGCCTGGCAACTTTTTTTAAAGCACTTTTAAACTGTGATGAATAAACAACTTTATATTTATAAGGACTATTCGTCATCATCCGATAATAAGGCTTCCTTTAAATCTTCCCAATTATCGTATTTTGGATATTCATCAATGTGCTTTTTAATATATTTTACTTCTTTCATCATTTCTTTGATTTCTTTTTTAGTGAAAAATTTTTCGATGTCATCTTCGTATTCTTCTTCGGCAGATACTTCAAAAGGTATTTTCTTTTTTAAGATGGTTTGCTTAATAGTCATATTAATAAGGCCACTTAAAGTTATACCTAATTTTTGCAGTATTTTACCTACTTCTTCTTTGTCTTTAGTATTAATTTGAACACTTATGGTCGTTGTCATATTACCCATAATTTCATCTCCTTACCAAATAAGAATACCATATTTGTATCTTAAAATCAACAATTTTATTTATTTTTTATATAATTTATATATAATTATTATATGATTTTTAATTAATTTTATTCTTCTAAATTTCATATTTAAATTGACACAAACTTGACAATTTTAAGAAAAAGTGCTATAATTTACCTAGATATGAGGGGGATTATGATGAGGTACAGTTTAGTTGTATGTAATGGTAATCGTTTTCAAAAAGAACTAAAGGGATATAGTGATATACCCGGTTTTAAAACGAATGAAAAAACACTGGAAGGTATCACCGAATTCACGAGTAAGTTTACTAGTTTAAATGCTTTAAAATATTGGCTTATGGATTCTGGTATAATGGCACCATCTGATTGGTCAAAGAATTTAGCCATCGCCGAATTTGGTAATGGGCCCTACCCTTGTACCTTATTTTTTAATTTAACATTTGCCGAAGATAAAGTTTTCTTAAATAGAGATTATTTAGTTAAATATTATCAAAGTCATATTGAAGACGCTAAGTTTATGAAAGAATTTTATTATCAGTTTCATAATAACAACTGGGGTAATCCCTTATTTAAAAGAGTCTACTTAGAACTAGAACATCAAAGTTTAGATAATGATTTAAAAAAGAGAACTCTTTTAGAAATGCAAAGATTTATCTATGAATATTCATCATATCATAATAGAATTAAAGGCTACTTTGGAACAGACTACAAAAGAATAAAATTACTCGCAGGTTTTGCAATCAATTATGAAAACAGAACTAATCCAAAACGAAAGGTTAAACATAGTTATAATGGTGAAGATATTAAATTAGAATTACAAAACTTATATGCTCTTTTAAGTGATAATCCGACCGAAGAAGAAAAAGAAGCTTACACATCTAGAATTAATGATATAAAAAAAGAATTAGCGGTTACGCAAAGACTCAATATGGAAGCAACTGTGGCTAGAAGATTTAAAAAAACAAGAAAAGATCCTTATGCTAAATAGAAAGGAATAAATTATGAAGTTACCAGATTTAAAAATATTAGATGAAAAGAATAAAACTTTAAGAAAAGTAAGTAATGAAGTTACATTCCCTTTATCTAAAGAAGATAAAAAGACTATTGAAGATATAATTACTTATCTTACTATGAGTCAAATTGAAGAATATTCCGAAAAATATGATTTAAGACCAGGTATGGGACTTGCTTTTATTCAACTAGGTATTCCAAAAAATATTTTTGTTATCGTGGAAGAAGTCGATAAAGGTGAGTTTGAAAATTACATTATCATTAATCCTAAAATGCTTAGTCATAGTGAAGAATTAATCTATGTTGGTGAAGGAGAAGGCTGTTTATCAGTTAATAGAGAGGTTTGTGGTATTGTTCCAAGATACGCTAGAATGCGAGTTCAATATCAAGATATGGAAGGAAACACTAAAGAAATAAGAGTAAGAGAAGATATTTCAGTAGCCTTCCAACACGAAATGGACCATTTAAATGGGATATTATTTGTAGATAAGATAGATTCCAAAAATCCTTTTAAAGATAAAGAAAAAATGCGAGAAATTTAAGTTATCTCGCATTTTTATTTTAACTTAATAATTTATTTAATTCTTCTTTTTCATCTGCTAATTTTTGTTTTTCTTTTTCCACTAAATCTTTTGGAGCTTTACTGACAAAATTAGCATTATTAAGTAAATTCTCTCTTTTAGCAATTGAGGATTTTAATTCATTAATTTGTTTTTCTTTTAGTCTAATGTCATCTTCCGTAATCTCTTTTTCATAATAGATAATTGCTTCATAATTTTTAGTATTTACTTTAAAGGCCGTTATATCTTTTTCGGAAGTTATTATTTTACCTTCTAACTTTAAGATTTTATTAACTAAAACTTCATTAAAGTTCAATTTAACTTCATAACTTGGTAAAATATTATTTTCTTTAATAGTCGTTCTAAAGTTTTTAATAAATTCAATTATTTCATCTACTTCCATCTCACTATCCGTAAATATTTGTTTTTTATCATAGACAGGATAAGAACTAATCATAATATTTTCATCTTTAATTGGAAGATAATCATAAATAACACTAGTTACATAAGGCATAAATGGATGCAACATTTTTAAAATACAAGTTAAAGTATAAAGTAAAGTACTCTTGGTACCAACAGTATCAATACTAAACTTAGCCATTTCAATATAGTTATCACAGAAATCATTCCAAATAAAGGAATAAATAGCGGTATTAACATTATTGAATTCAAACTTCTCCATCGCTTTCGTAACATCTTTAATCGTCTGATTTAATTTAGTTAAAATCCATTCATCGTGTTTTTGTAAATTAGTTAAATCTACTTCTTTAACACTTTCAATATTCATGAGTACAAAACGAGAGGCATTCCAAAGTTTATTGATAAAGTTCCAAGTGGATTTTAACTTTTCTTCATCGAATCTTAAGTCCATACCGGGTGCCGTTGAGGTTGTTAAGTAATATCTTAAAGAATCAGCGCCATAAGTTTCAATCATATCCATTGGGTCTACCCCATTACCTAAAGATTTACTCATTTTTCTTCCAAGTTTGTCTCTTATAAGACCATGAATTAAACATTTTTCAAATGGTCTTTGGTCCGTAAACTCTAAAGATTCAAAAGTCATCCGACAAACCCAGAAGAAAATAATATCGTAACCCGTAACTAAAACATCGGTTGGAAAATATCTTTTATAAAGGTCGGTTTCATCTGGCCAACCCATCGTCGCAAATGGCCATAAAGCAGATGAAAACCAAGTATCTAGAACATCTTCGTCTTGATGCCAGCCTTCACCCGTCGGTGCATCATACCCAACATATACTTCATCATCTTTATACCAAGCCGGAATTCTATGCCCCCACCAAAGTTGCCGAGATATACACCAATCGTGGCAATCACTCATCCAATTATTCATAATTTTTTCAAAACGAGGAGGAATAAAATTAACTTTAGTATCTTTATTTTTTTGATTTTCCACTACTCTTTTGGATAGTTCATCCATTTTAACAAACCATTGCTTTGATAAATATGGTTCCACCATGGCATCCGTTCTTTCGGAGTGTCCAACACTGTGAGTAATTTCTTCAATTTTAATTAAGATACCCTCTTTTTCTAAATCTTTAACTAAGGCCTCTCTTGCTGCAAAACGGTCCATTCCTTCATATTTACCCGCATATTCATTCATTGTACCATCTTCATTTAAGACTTTTATTCTCTCTAAATTATGTCTAAGTCCTACTTCATAGTCATTGGGATCATGAGCGGGCGTAATTTTAACAACACCTGTTCCAAATTCGGGATCAGCATGTTCATCCCCAATAATCGGAATTAATTTACCTACAACGGGTAAGATAACATTTTTACCAATTAAATCTTTATATCTTGCATCTTCAGGATTTACCGCCACTGCCGTATCTCCAAATAATGTTTCTGGTCTTGTCGTAGCTACTTCTAAAAAGTCAGTGGTACCTTCAATAAAATATTTTAAATGATAAAAAGCTCCTTTAACATCTTTATAGATAACTTCTTCATTAGATAAGGCAGTCTTGGCTACCGGGTCCCAGTTTATAATCTTTTCCCCTTGATAAATTAATCCTTTATTATAAAGACTAACAAAAACATATTTAACGGCTTTTTCAAGTCCCTCATCAAGTGTAAATCTTTCTTTAGTTAAATCAACCGAAAGTCCTAGTTTGGCCCATTGTTTATGAATAATATCTTTATGTTCATCTGTCCATTTAAAACATTCTTTTAAAAATTCTTCTCTTCCAAGTTCATACTTATTGATACCTTTTTCTTTTAACCGATGAACTACCTTGGCTTCAGTAGCAATCGCGGCATGGTCCATTCCTGGAAGCCACAAAGTATCATAACCTTGCATTCTTTTAAAACGGATAATAATATCTTGTAAAGCCGTATCCCAAGCATGTCCTAAATGGAGTTTTCCTGTAACATTTGGTGGGGGAATAACAATAGCATATGGCTTTTTTGAGGTATCCCCACATTCAAAATAATGTGACTCTAGCCAATTATCATAAACTCCTTTTTCAACTTCTAAATGATTATACTTTTTTTCTAACATAAACTTTCCTCCAAAAGAAAAAGGCTATACCAAAGGGCGAAATTACCGCGGTACCACCTTTATTTTTTCTTTAAATTATAACGCATTTCTGCTTTTATACTCCATTGCAACAAATATATTCTCCTTTTATTAGTTTGCACCATCCACTAACTCTCTTTAAAAGAAATCCTATATCCCTCAACTTCTTCATATAAACTTCTTTAATTTTATCAAAATTATTTTTAAACATCAAGTGTATCAATCACATTTTCCCCAATTTTAATAATTATTTTGTTATTCTCTATTTCGGTATTTAACTTACCACTAGAAATACTATAACTCTTTAGATAACCATTACTAATATCTTTATAAATATATAACATATTATTACTAATAATTAAAAGATAATCTTTAACTAGTTTATAATCACTTATATTATAATCAATTAAATATTCATTTTTATCATAGTTATAAATGTGATAATTAGCACCTTTAGTAACAATTAATTTATCATTGAAATCAACTATCTTACTATCAAACTCCGAAGACTCTTTTTTATTATCTTTACTTACTAAATACCATTTATTATTTTTAGATACAATAAACATATCAGTATTTAAAGAGCCATCTTCATTTAAATTATCTCTTAATCCCACAAAACTATATTCAAAAGGTAAAACGCTATTAATGTTTTCCGAAACACTGATAGCTCCCCATAAATTATCTTGATTTTGTAAAATATAAGTATTATCAAATACATTAGTATTATAAGTTTTTACTTGTTTATAACTTTGTAAAACTTTACCATAATCTAAACTATAAAGATTAGTTAAAGCCCCATCTTTAATAAAAACATAATTATTATTGATAACTTCACTCTTTTTTAGATTACCTTCTTTATAATAATTAATATCTTCATCATCAATAACATATTCGGCATAATCACAAGAAGTGGTATTACAATGATATGTATTAATTAAATCATTACCTTCATAAAACCAAAGCATCTCTTTATAATAAAAATCATGTCCCGGATTTTTATCAAAAGGGTTTTCTTTTTCTTTTAAGAAGTATGACGCTATCGTTAAAGGAACAAAAATTATTAAAAGAGCAATAAGTTTAGTCTTTATAATATTTAAAATATTTTTA
>CANRGQ010000021.1 GCA_947630195.1 uncultured Bacilli bacterium | reverse complement strand
AAAATGATATAGATGAGGAAATAATCTATAATGAATATGGTAAACCTTATTTAAAGAATAATGCAATCTATTTTAATATTAGCCATAAAGATAATTATACGGTGTTAGTAACATCTAAAAAAGAAGTTGGAATAGATATTGAAAAAATAACTTTTAAGAAACGTGTTTTAAATAAAATAGCAAATGATGAAGAAAAGAAGCTTATTAAAAATGCGGAAGATTTTACAAAACTTTGGGTTAAAAAAGAAAGTTATGTTAAATACTTAGGAATGGGTTTATCTTATGGTCTTAAGAATGTTGATACTTTAAAGCTTAAAAAATACAAGATAAAAAAATATCAAGATTATTATATAGCTATATATGGAGATGAAGTAAAGGAGTTATAAAATGAATATATTGTACTGTGGGGATGCTAATATATTAGATGGTTTAGTTATATCCGTATTATCAATTTTAAAAAATACCAAAGATAATATACATATTTATATTTTTACGATGAAATATAAAAAAAAGAAAAAAGTTTATAAACCTTTAAAGGAAGAAAATATCAAAGTATTAGAAAAGATAATTAAAGAAAAAAATAAAAAAAGTTTTATTAAATTAATTGATATTACGGATATATTTAATGAAAACATTCCTAAAGCTAACAATAATACCCATTTTACTCCATATTGTATGCTTCGTTTATATGCTGATTTAGTTCTCGATATGCCTGATAAGATTTTATATTTAGATAATGATGTGGTATGTTTAAAAGACCCACATAGCTTGTATGATATGGATAATTCTTCTTATGAACTCATCGGAGCCTTAGATTATTATGGCTGTCATGTTTATAAAAAGAATTTACTAAAAAGAGATTATATGAATTCTGGTGTTTTACTTTTAAATATGCCTTTAATTAAAGAAAGAGAATTATTTAAAAAGTGTCGGGAGTTATGTAGTCACAATAAAATGCTTTTGCCAGACCAATCAGCCCTTAATTGGTATGTTAAAGATAAATTAATTGTCGATAGAATATATAATGAACAAATTGAACTTACCAAAGATACTGTTTTTAGACATTTTAGTACAACATTTAAATTTTGGCCTAGATTTAGAACGCAAACAATTAAACCTTGGCATATAGAAGAGGTACATAACACTTTAAAAATACATGTCTTTGATGATGTTTTAGAGGAATATCAAAAAGTAATGGAAAGGATGAAATAAATGAAACCAATAATACCTATATTTTTTACAATAGATGCGGGATATGCTCCTTATTTATCGGTAGCCATAGCTTCTTTAATTGAGAATGCCTCCAAAGATTATAATTATCATATTCACGTTGTTTATGAATCAATTACGGAAGATGCTATAAATAAGCTAAAAACTTTAGAAACAGATTATGCCAAAATAATTTTTACGGAAATGGCCAATAGTTTAGAAAGTATTACGAATAGGAAAGAAAATTTACTTAGAACCGATATATTTACTTTAACTATTTATTTTAGAATTTTTATTCCCTCTATGTTTCCGGAATATGATAAAGCTATTTATATTGATAGTGATACTTGTATTCCTGGAGATATTTCCGAATTATATAACATTGATTTAAAAGACAACTTATTTGGAGGATGTACGGATATATCTTGTCAAGATAATGAAATATTATGTGAATATTTCCGTCTTAATGCCGGGGTTAGTATCAAGGAATATATTAATTCCGGAGTATTACTTATGAATATGAAAAAGTTAAGAGAAGTAGATTTTGAAAATCATTTCTTATATTTACTTAATAAATATCATTTTGATAATGTTTGTCCGGACCAAGATTATATTAATGCCATGGCTTATGGTAAAATACTTCATTTATCTAATGAATGGGACGCCATGCCTACAAATGGAGCGTTAGTATTTGATAACCCTAAAATAATTCATTATAATTTATTTTTTAAACCTTGGCATTATGATAATATTGATTATGAAGAATATTTTTGGAAATATGCAAATATTTCTTTATTTAAAGAAGATATATTAAAAGAAAAAGAAAACTTTACCAAAGAAATGCAAGAAGAAGACCAAAGAATGCTCGAAAACTTAGTAAATAGAGCTAGGGAAATAATGCATAATGAAGTTACTTTTAAAACGGTTTTTGAGAAAAAACTAGAAAGAAGAATATAGAGGTACTTATGGTTATTGGTGGTAGTAAAAAGGCCGTAATTGAGAATATTAAGAAAAATGTTAAGGAAGGTGAACTTAACAAAAAAGTTGAAGTTAATGATCCTCATCTAAGTGAAAAAGAAGTTAATAGAGCCTTAGATAGATTTTATGGCATTAGAAAACATAAGATAGCTTACTTTTTAGAAAGCCGTTTTGCCTATCTTTTTGTGGATATCATTGGGCTTAAATTAAATAAATCGATAGAGATTGAAGGACTTGATAATCTTAAAGATATTAATGAAGGAGCGATTGTAACAAGTAATCACTTTAATCCTTTAGATAATATGGCTATTAGAAAATTAATTAAAAAAAGATATCGAAAAAATTTCTATGTTGTTAGTCAAGAAACTAATTTAGCCATGCCAGGCATTATTGGTTATTTAATGAATAGTATTAATATTATTCCTTTATGTAAGGGACCAAATTATATTATTAAGACATTTATTCCGGAGTTAAAAAAAGTGTTAAATAAAAATAATTATGTTTTAATATACCCGGAAGAAGAAATGTGGTTTAATTATCGGAAACCTCGTCCTTGTAAAAGAGGAGCCTATCAATTTGCAGCTGAAGCTGGTAAACCAATTATTTCTTGTTTTACGGAAATAAGAGATACCGATAAAGATGATAATGATGAATTTAAAGAGGTTAAATATATTGTGCATGTATTAAAACCAATATATCCTGATTCTAAAAAATCGGTAAGAGAAAATAGTAAAATAATGGCGGAGATTGATTATAAGCAAAAAAAAGAAGCCTATGAAAAGTGCTATCATAAAAAATTAGATTATACTTTCTCTTATGAAGATATTGCCGGCTACAAGAAAGATTAGTTATCTTTCTTTTTATATGTAATATAAGCATAGTTATTTAACTTGCTTCTTTTAACCATGCTCTTATAGACTTCATCATGAAGTTTTTTCATATTTTCTTTTTTAGTTTTATTTTCATCTATTTTAAATGGTCCATCAATATAAACAGTTATCTTGGGCTTTTTATAAAATTTAGACTTAGTGTAAGTAGTGGTTGAAACATAGACATTACTTTTTGCCTCAACTGGAAAATGAAAAGAAGTAGGGGGGTATTCTCTAATAAATGTAGCATAAGGCCAAAGATGAGCTTCGGGGTATATCACAATTGGATGCCCTTTTTTATTGTGATAGTTGATAGCTTCTTTAAATTTAACCATGTCATGAATATTATCAGGGATTGGTAAGGCTCCCGCCATCGGAAGAATTTTACCTATAATGGGTATTCCTAAGTTTGAAGGACTACATATGATAAAGGGGTGATGGGGAAAATTTACTAAGAAGGGATTAAAAACATCTCCGAGCATTTGGGTATGATTAGAATAGATAAAATAACCTTTATCTTTTTTTAAAATCTTTTTATTTTTAATCGTAACGTGTAAAAATAATTTGGTATAAATAAGAGAAAATAATAATACTAAATAATAAAGAATATAGGAAAGTATTTTATAAAATAAATTATGGTGAATCCATTTATAATTATTTTTTAATTTATAATTTTGCTTTTTTGAAGTAATAAATTCATCATCAAAAGATTTATAATAATATATTTTATTCATACTTCCTCCCTAATACATAAATATTATAACACGTATCATCGAAAAAAATTGTGTAAAGTTTGCATATTATGGATTGATTATGTATATCATTTATGATATCATTAAAATAACAAGGGGGGTTTGATATGTTAAGGGAATTTATAAGAAAATTAATTGAGGTAAGAGGTAATGACTTATCTTTTTTAAATGTTGGTGATATTATCTGGGCTAAAAGATATAAAACTGAAGAAGAAAAAAATAAAATTAAAAAAGGGCATCAAGAAAGTCCATATGTTATTATAAAAAAAGAAAACGGGAAAGTATATGCTTTAGAATGTACTAGTAATCCTCATGAAGAAGTTGAATGGAAAATGGCTTACTATCCTATTGGTAGATTTAATTATAATATGTCCAAGAATACTTACATAAATTGTACCAAAACATATAGACTTCAAGAAATTCAATTTGTCGAAATAATTGGTCATTTAAAAGAAAATGATCTTAATTCAGTGAAGAAACAATTATATATTCTTCTAAATAGTAGATATAAAATAAAACCATATATTGAAAAGAAATATTTGGATTATAAAATATCAGTAGGAGATGTAATAGAGCAAAATGATATTAGATATTATATACATTCATTGAATAAAAGATATTTATATTGTTATCCTTTAAAGAAAGTTATAAATAAACATAATAGTATTTTAATAAATAATACTTATTATAATTTTGATTTTACTCATGAAGAAAAGATAAAAATTAAATCCCAATATGATTTAGTTGATACCTTTAATTCTGGTGAAATAGTAATTATTAATAAGTTCAAAGAAAAACTAGAACAAAATAAAGAGAGTAAATCTTTACGAATTGGAGCCCTTATTGATTATAATGCTAAGATGTATTATGTATATGATGAAAAAGAGGATTATTTATATGCTTATCAAGTATATTCCAATGATGCTTTAATGTATAATACAACGAGTATTCAAGTCAAAAAAGGTTTTTACAAAACTTATTTTTCGCAAGTTGTCTTAAGAAAAGATAAGGTTATAGAAAATAGTAAAATAAGAAGATGTGCAAGTCGTGAAGAAATTTTAAAGAATGCTAAACTTTTAAGTATGCCTAAAAAGATGAGGATTGAAGAAAGTAAAGGAATGACTAAAAAAGCTCAATTAACAGGCCAAAGAAGTATTGAAGATTTTGTCCCAATGACTATTTTAAAAAATGAAAACAATCAAAAATATTATTTAGTTATAAATAGAGAAGGTAATGTTATTGAAGTTGTTAATATTAATGAAATGAATGATACTTATTCTTTTCTATTAGAAGAGGGTAATTGCCCTTTTAAATATTACCGGATTTTATCTAAAGAAGAATTTGATATTTATATAAATAAAATAAATGAACTAAAAGAAATGGCTAAAAAATTTTTTGGTTAAAATTAACAAATTTGCTTTACATCATAGCAAACAAATGTTATAATATAACTCATTAAGGAGCAAAAATGAGAAGTGATTTATTAGAACAATTAAAAGGATATATCTTAGAAAGACATTTCAATGAAGCAAGATTCATTGATTTTGAAGATGTTTCTTTAATCGCCGAAAGTCAAGAACATATGGTAAAAGGTTATACTTTTAAAGTTCAAAATTATTATGGAGAAAATGCCACGGTTAAAATTACTTTATTTAAAGATAAATTAAGAACATTTTATTGTAATTGTTCAGATTTTAAAAGATATCATTCATGTAGTCATATCCCAGCATCTATAATGAATTCTATGGTATTTGATGATTATCAAATGGATAATAAAGGTATTTCTAAACGAATTCTTGAACTTTTTTCTCATAATCAAAATATTGTGAGAAAAAAAGTTAATCTTGTTTTATATTTAACTAATAATGAATATAGTTATTATAATTATAGTTATCAATCCATATCTCTTAAAATGAAAATGGGTTATGATAAATTATATACTTTAGGACAAAAATATAATGCTTTTAAAAGAACTGTTGAAGATGGTGAGGGAAAGGTTTATTTTGGAGTTAATTTTACATTTAATCCAGAAGAATCATATTTTTCTTCGGAAGACCAAGATATTTTAGATATTATTTTTGAAAATGGTTCATATAATTATGATAATGTTGGTTTTTCGCAAAGAGGATTATCTAAATTGTTAGATAAATTAAGGGATAAGACATTTTATTATAACGATATTTTAATTGAGGGTATAAAAAGTGATTTACCATTTGATATAAGTTTAAGTAAAAAAGATGATTTATATAAATTAAAAGTAGATTATTCTAAATTAGAAAAAGTTACTGAAGATTATGAGTATGTTTTTTATAAAAATAATATGTATCATTTAAATAAAGGATATCAAAAGTTAATACAATCTTTAGAAGAAAATGAATTAACTACTTTGGAATTTACAAAAGAAGAATTAAATAAATTTAATGTAGGTATTATGCCTATTATTAAAAATAATCTTAAAGTAAGTAATAATTTAAAAAATATAATATCTTCCGTAAAACCTACAGTAAGATTATACTTTGAACTTAATGATGATAATATCATTTGTAATTTTAAATTATTATATACTGAAAATGAAATCGATTATTTTGATACAACTGAGGAATTATTAAGAGACATTTCCTATGAACAAGAAGTTATTAATGATTTAAAGAGTTATTATTTTAAAATTGAAAATAATACTATTTATTTGGATGATTTAGAATTAATTGTTAATTTTATGGAAAATGGCTTAAATGAACTTACAACTAAATATGAAATATTTACATCCGAAAAATTAAAAAGTCTTAATATTAAAAAGAAAATTAATGTGAGTAGTATTTTTCTATTGGTGAAGATAATATAATGCGTTATTCATTTAGTATTGATGATATAAATGATGCCGAAATTAATAATTTAATTAAGTCATTAAAAAACAAGAAAAAATATTATAAATTAAAAAATGGGGATATTGTTTCTTTAGAAGATGATTCTTTAAATGATTTAAGTAATTTATTAGAGGATTTAGATATTGATGCTAAAGACACTGAAGGAGAAATACCTAAATATCAAGCAATTTATTTAGATTATTTAAAAAGAAAAAAATATCCAAGTATTAAGACTAATAATTTATTTGATAATTTTATTAAAAATTTTAATGAGTATAAAAATAATACTTTAGATTTTAATGATTCTGAAAAGAAGTTATTAAGAAACTATCAACTTGAAGGGGTAGAATGGTTATACAATATTCATAAATGTGATTTAGGGGGAATTCTAGCAGATGAAATGGGACTTGGAAAAACAATTCAAACAATTTACTTTTTTAGAAAATTATTTAAAGATGATAAAGATAGTAAGTTTTTAGTAGTTTGTCCTACTTCTCTTTGTTATAACTGGTTAAAAGAATTTGAAATGTATGATAAATTATTTAAAGTATGTATTTTAAATGGTAATAAAGATTTGAGAATAAATAATTTAGCTAATAAAGATATTCAAGTTTATATAACATCATATGGAACTTTACGAGAAGATATCGAATTATATCAAGACAAAAAGTTTAAAGTATGTGTGATAGATGAAGCCCAAAATATTAAAAATCCTAATGCTTTAATTACCAGAGCCGTAAAGAAAATTAAGGCCGATACTAAGATTGCTTTAACGGGAACACCTTTAGAAAATTCTATTTTAGAATTATGGAGTATTTTTGATTTCATAATGCCCGGATATTTAAATACTTCTATTAAATTTAAAGAAAAATATAATTTTAAAGATATGAATGAAGAGGCCCAAAATAAAATAGCCTTACTAAAGAATATAACATCACCTTTTATTTTAAGAAGAAAGAAAAGTGATGTTACGAAAGAGCTTCCTGACAAAATTGAAAATAATATATTTATAGATTTAAATGATATGCAAAAGAAAATATATGCTGTTGAAGTGGAATCGGTAAAGGAAAAAATAGAAGAACTTTTGCAAGTAGGAAGTTTTAATAGTAAAAAAATAGAAATTATAACTCTTTTAATGCGCTTAAGACAAATATGTATTGACCCCCATTTAATTTACGAAAATTATAATGGAGAAAGTTCAAAGATTGAAGAACTTGTTAAAACGGTGCTTATGTATGTATCTAATGGTCATAAAATATTGTTATTTACGAGTTTTAAAAAGGCTTTAGATATTGTAAGAGAAGAATTTAAGAAAAATAAAATAACATTTTATCAAATTGACGGAAGTGTTACGGGAAAAACAAGACAAGAATTAGTTGATAAATTTAATAATGATGATACCAATGTCTTTTTGATAACCTTAAAAAGTGGGGGAACAGGGCTTAATTTAACTAGTGCTGATGTGGTTATTCATCTAGATTTATGGTGGAATCCGCAAGTGGAAAATCAAGCCACTGATAGAGCTCATCGTATTGGTCAAACCAAGAAAGTGGAAGTTATTAAGCTAATTGCTAATGGAACAATAGAGGAAAGAATATTAGAACTTCAAAAGAAAAAGCAACTTTTAGCGGATAAGTTAATTGAAAAAGGCGAAGAAGGTAACATTAATTTAGCAAATTTAACTGAAAAAGATATTAAAAAATTGCTCGATTTTTAAAATAAATTTATGTTATGCTAGGTAAATAAATGATAGTAATAATAGAAAATTTATATTATAATTAAAGTGTCTAAATTACAAAAAAAAAATTAAATGTAAGGAGAAGAGTTATGTTAGAAGTTAAAGAAGTTAGTGAGAAAAAAATAGATGAAAATTATCGTTTTAGAACATTTTTAAAAGGACATGCTGATGAAGAATTATTAGATAAGCAATTTAAAGAATTACATAATAAATACTTTAAAGATATGGATTGTCGTAAATGTCGCAATTGTTGTAAAAAATTAGGAATATCTATGAGTGAAGAGGAATTAAAACGAATATGTGAACATTATAATTGGAATATAAACGAAGTAAAAGATAAATTAGAAGAAAGTTATGGAGAATATGTTGCTTCTCCTTGTCCTTTTTTAGAGGAAGATAATAGTTGTAAGATAGATGAGTGTTTACCAAAAAGTTGTAAAGAATATCCTTATACAAATAAAGAAGAAAGATTATTTAGTTTACTTACAGTTGTTAATAATAGTAAAGTATGTCCCGTAGTTTATCAAATACTAGAGGACTTAAAAGAAATATATAATTTTAGGAGCTATAGATAATGAATTTTAATGAAGAAGATATAGAAATATTAACAAATGGACTTCAAAATATGCATGAATTTTTATTAAAACAATATCCTCATGTAAAGAAATATTATAAATGTCGCAAAGTTCATAGTGAAATTCTTTCAAGTATGGGGAAATATATTAATAATGGTAACTATGATTTAATAAATGAATTAACAAATATACAAGAAGATATCCTAAAAGAAGTTAAAAATCATCCCGAAAGGTTAAATTTTGATTTAGATACCCGTAATGAGATAGATAATCTTCTTTTTGTGGAACTTTGTGCTTATAAAAATCATCCTAAAATGTTATCTCTTACTGAAGAATTTTTAAGAAAAAATAAATTAAAAAATGAAGAAAAAGTAAAACTTTTAAATGCCATGAATGATTCTTTTATTTCTTTCTTTAAAATTGATAATATAAGTATAGATGGGTATGTAGATTTAATTGATTTAGTAACTGATAAAGTTTATCGAGTAATTGATGTAGGTTTAAGTAATCCATTATCAAAAAAAGAATGTTATTTATATTCAAGAATATTTAGTGTTGATGGTATAAATTTTACATCAACTTTATTTGCCTATCCTAAAAATATAAAAGTATTAAATAATTATATTAAGAGTTTAAGAACTCATAGTAAAAGTAATATAGTAAAAACTTTAGAGGCTTATGATTTATATAAAAATTATGGTGGGGCATTTAAGATAATAAATATTCAATAATATTTATAAATTCTAAAAAATTATTTGAAAATATTAAAAGAAATATCTAAAATGATAAAAATATGATAAAATATTTTTGAAAGTTTTATTTAGGTGGTAATTATGAGTAGATTAGAAGCTGGTGTTTATGCTTTTTTAATTCTTTTTCTTCTTATCTTTATGGTTGATTATCTTTTTATTAAAAGAAGATATTTAAAAAGATTAAATGGCAAAAAGAAGAAGAAGAAAAAAGATAATGAATTAATGGAACTATCTTATTTAATAGTAAAATTTAAATTAGATAAAAGTAAACTACCTTTAAATAAACTGTTAGTTATTATATCACTCATAAATGCTTTTATTATAAGTATTGTATCAGTAACAGTTTTATTACTTGATACTTATACTATTGTAAGATTATTAGTGGGATTTGTTCTTTTAATGGGACTTATCTATTCCTTATATGAAATATTAGGAAGAATTTTAGAAAGACGAGGATTTAGTAAAAATGGAAATGAATAAAATAGAAAAGAAATGGCAAAAAAGATGGGAAGAGGGAGGATACTTTCATGCTTCCAATAATAGTGATAAAGAAAAATATTATATTTTAGTAGAGTTTCCTTATCCCTCAGGTCAAGGACTACATGTAGGACACGTTAGAAGTTATACGGCTTTAGATGCTTATGCCAGAATGAAAAGAATGCAAGGATATAATGTACTCTTTCCAATGGGATGGGATGCTTTTGGGGCTCCTGCTGAACAATATGCCATTAAAAATCATATTCATCCATCTAAAGCGGTGGAAGAAAATATTAAAACCTTTAAAGGGCAAATACAGTCATTAGGTATTTCTTTTGATTGGTCAAGAGAATTTTCGACAACGGATCCCGAATATTATAAATGGACTCAATGGCAATTTTTAAAATTCTATGAACATGGAATGGCTTATAAAGCTAAAAAAGACATTAACTGGTGTCCAAATTGTAAGATTGGTTTATCTAATGAAGATTCTTCTGGTGGTGTTTGTGAAAGATGTGGTAGTAAAGTTGTTCAAAAAGAAAAAGAACAATGGATGCTTCGCATGAGCGATTATGCTGAGAGTTTGCTTGATGGTTTAAATGATACCCATTTTGCTGATAAGATTAAACTAGGTCAAATAAATTGGATTGGTAAAAGTATTGGAGCCGAAGTTTTATTTAAAGTAAAGGATACAGAGGAAGATATCGTAGTTTATACAACGAGATGTGATACTTTATTTGGAGCAACTTTCATGGTTTTAGCGCCTGAACATCCAATTATTGAAAAATTAAAAGATAAAATTCAAAATATGGATGAAGTAAGAAAATATCAAACATATGCTAAAGAGAAAACTACTTTTGAAAGAACCGAACTTGTTAAAGAAAAAACGGGGGTTAAACTTGAAGGAGTCGTAGGTATAAATCCAGTTAATGGTAAAGATGTCGAAATTTGGATTGGTGACTATGTTATGATGGGTTATGGAACAGGAGCTATTATGGCCGTTCCCGCTCATGATGATAGAGACTTTGAATTTGCGAAAAAGTACAATATACCAATTATTCAAGTTATTAGTAAGGATGGGAAAGAAACTCTTAATTTAGATAAAGCTTACACCGAAGATGGTATTCATATTAACTCTGAATTCTTAGATGGTTTAAATAAAGAAGAAGCCATTAATAAAATGTTAGAATTTTTAGGAGAAAATAACTTAGGTAAGAAAAAAGTAAATTATCGTTTACAAGATTGGGTTTTCTCAAGACAAAGATTCTGGGGTGAACCAATTCCCCTTGTCCATTGTGATAAATGTGGCTGGGTACCAGTTCCAGAAAGTGAACTTCCTGTTTTACTTCCAGATGTTACCGAATATGAACCAACAGATGATGGGGAAAGTCCTCTTGCGAAAATTAGTGATTGGGTAAATACTACTTGTCCAAAATGTGGTGGTAAAGCAAGAAGAGAAACCGATACAATGCCTAACTGGGCTGGTTCAAGTTGGTATTTCTTAAGATATATGGATCCTCATAATGATAAGTGTTTTGCCTCTCCTGAAGCCCTAAAATATTGGGGTAAAGTTGATTGGTATAATGGGGGTATGGAACATACGACAAGACACTTATTATATGCAAGATTCTGGAACCAATTCCTACATAACATTGGTTTAGTTCCGAATAGTGAACCAATCGATATAAGAGTATCTCATGGGATGATTTTGGGTTCAAACAATGAAAAAATGAGTAAAAGTAAAGGTAATGTTATTAATCCTGATGATATTGTTAATGAATATGGTGCCGATACTTTAAGATGTTATGAAATGTTTATTGGGGATTATGAAAAAGATGCCTCATGGAGTACCGAATCCTTAAGAGGATGTAAAAGATTTTTAGATAAAGTGGAAAGATTAAAAGATAAAGTAAATAACAAAGATGGTTATACTGATGAAGTAATTGTTAATAAAACGATTAAGAAAGTTACTTATGATTTAGCCAACATGAAATATAATACCGTTGTCTCTTCTTTAATGATTCTAGCGGGCTTTTATGAAAAGTGTGAAAGTATAACGAAAGATGATTATATGGTTTTACTTAAACTATTAAATCCAATCGCTCCTCATATCACAGAAGAATTAAATGAAATGATAGGTAGTAGCCAAATGATTCTAGAAATGCCTTGGCCAGAATATGATGAAGCCAAAACAATTGATGATGAAATTGAAATTGGGGTTCAAGTAAATGGTAAACTTCGTTCTTCAATAAAAATAAAAAAAGATGAAGATGATGAGAAAGTTAAAGAAATTGCCATGGCGGAAGAAAATGTTCAAAAACATTTGGAAGGTAAAGAAATTATTAAAACAATCGTTATTAAAAATAGAATTGTTAATATTGTGGTTAAATAGACTCATATGAGTCTATTTAATTTGACTAAAAGAAAGCATTGTATTATACTATTTAACTAATAAGGGAGATGGGAATTTTGGAAAGAGCGGCTAAAGTATTAAATTATTATTTAATTTGTAATAAACTCAAAAATGTTATTAGAACAGGTTGGACAACTTGGAATGTCGAAAGAGATAGAATTGAAAGTGTTGCAGAACATGTTTTTGGAGTGCAAATGCTCGCTATTGCTATGTATTCCGAGTATAAATATGATATTGATATTTTAAAAGTAATTTATATGCTTGCTATTCATGAACTAGGTGAAGCCATCATTGGTGATTTAACCCAATTTCAAATTGATGAAAAAAATAAAGAAAAAATAGAACATCAAGCCGTTCATCAAATCTTAAGTGGTTTACTTGAGGGTGAATACGTTGAAAAATTATTCTTAGAATTTGATGAAAGAAAAACTAAAGAAGCCTTCTTTGCTTTTGAATGTGATAAGTTAGAATGTGATATTCAAAGTAAAATATATGATGAAGAAGGATGTGTTGATTTAAAGAATCAAGAAGGTAATGCGGTAATGCATAATGCCATTGTAGAAAGATTATTAAATGAGGGCTATAGTTGGTCTGATATGTGGCTTAAATTTAGTCAAACAGTCTATCCATATGATGCTAATTTTAAAGATGTTTCCGATTATGTTATAAATAATGGTTTAAAAAAAGTAAGATAAAAGAGATTACTATGGAAAAGAAAAAAGCTTTTGTGGATGTCGATAATGTTATTTGTATACCGGGTTATTTATATTTTATAAATAAGTTTTTAAATGCCAACTACCGGATTGATGATTTTAAAGAATATATTAAAGAAAAAGAAGTAATGGATGAAGATGCTTTAAAAGAATTTAATGAATATCTTAAATATCAAAATATCTATGAACACGCGACGATTATTCCTAATTCTATAGAGACTTTAGAAAAATATCAAGATGATTATGATTTTTATATTGCTTCATCTTGTATTAATCCCAATATGGTAGAGGATTCAGGGATGCTTTTTTCTTATAAATATGACTATTTAATCAGTATCTTACCTTTTATTCATCCCTCAAAATTTATCTTTTTAAATGATAAAAATGTTTTAAATGGTTATTTACAAATAGATGATGATATAAATCAAATGAAAAATAATAATCCTTTAAAAATTTTGTATCCCGCTAATTTTAATTTAGGTATTAGGAGTGAAGAGCTTAAAAATAAAGGAATTATGAGGGCTGGATTTGATTGGCAAACTGGTTGGGATGAAATAGATAAAATATTGGATAAAGATAAGTCAAAAAAATTAGTCAAAATTAAGTAAACTTGTATTGATTTTTAGTATCAAAAAATGCTATACTAAATTTAGAGTAGGGAGTGATAAAAATGCAAAATAATTTTTTTAAAATTGTCACTCTAGGTAAATTAAAAGAAATTGTAAGAGTGCCTTAAAGTAAGACACTCTTTTTTGTGGGAGGATATATGGAAAGGGAAAAGTTTGAATTACTTAAAGATATAACAACGAGAGAAGTAAAACTTGAAGATGCTTGTGAGATATTAGAATTAAATGAATTTGAAGTATTAAATCTTATTCGTTCCTTAAGATTAGAAGGCATCAATATAATTAGTCAAAATAGAGATGATGGTATTTATTTCTTTAATCAAGGGGAAAGAGAGTTAACTGATGAAAATACTTATCAATTTCAAACTGATGAACATCACACTTTTAACTTTGTGGCTATTTCCGATACACGCTTTGGTTCTAAATCCCAACAATTATCGATTTTAAACGATATTTATCTAAAAGCCTATGAAATGGGGTTTAAAAATGTTATTTTATGTGGTAATATAACAGAAGGCTTGTATCCATTAACAAGCATTTATTCCGAAAGCAATTTCTTGGATGATTCCCTAAGACAAGTAGATTATATTTGTGAATATTATCCAAAAATTGAAGGAATGGAAACACATTTTATTACGGGGCCTAAAGATGAAAAACACTTACAAAGTAAGAAAATCAACATTGGGAAAAGAATTTCCGAAGTTAGAAGTGATATGCATTATTTAGGAAATAGTTCTTGTCATGCCACGATTGATAAAGTTAAAATGGCGATATCTAATCCGAAGTTAATTAAAACTTATACGGCATCATATAGAATGCAACAACATGTAGATTCTTTTAGAAGTGAAGATAAACCCCAAATATTTCTTTATGGAGGACTTCTCCAAATGGAAGAGTTTACTTATCGTAATGTTAAATGTATTTCAGTTCCTAGTGTGTGTGCAACCACAAGAGAAATGAATGACAAAAGATATTCCAATACTATTGGGGCTTGGTATATTACCGTAATTACCGATTATAATGGTAATTTAAAAGATATCAAGGCAATTAATTCGGTTTATTATAAGACTAATAAAGATGATTATGTTAAACCAAAAGTATTGAAATTGGAAAGAAGGGGGTAAATGATGGATACAAGTAAAGAATATGCCGAAAAGCAATATCGTTATATGCGAAATGGTGCCTCCGTTGAAGATTATATGGTCAAATTCCATATGAATAGTAATGAGTTGTATGGTTTATTAGAGTTATGCCGAATTTATGGCAAGAATGTGGAAATTATTAACAAAGATGGTGTCTTAGTATTTGATAAACCATTGGTAAGGAATTTGGATCCTAAAAAACCTAGTTTAGATCCTAAAGACTTAATTCATACAGAAATATGTGTGGTATCAGATACCCACTTTGGGAATATTCATCAACAACTTCATTTACTAAACAAAGTTTATAGAGAAGCATATAACCGCGGAATTAAAACTGTTTTGCATGTCGGAGATATTGTTGATGGTAATTATTTAAATAGACCAGAGCAACCTCGGCAACAATTCTTACATGGTTTTGATGAACAAGTAGGTTATGTTGTCGATATGTATCCTAGGGTTAGAGGAATAACTACCAAATACATTTTAGGTAGTCATGATGAAACCCATTATAAAAATGGGCAAGCCACCGTTAATTCTTGGGTATCAAGATGCCGAAGGGATATGGAATTTTTAGGTCAAGATTATGCCTCTTTAGATATTAATGGGGTTAAGATATTTATGGACCATCCAGGTGGAGGTTCTGCCCAAAGTTTATCTTATAAGCCCCAAAAGAGAATTGAAATATTGGAATCCCAATATAAACCTAAAATATTATTAATTGGCCATTATCACAAAAGCTATTATTTTGTTTATCGGAATGTTCACGGGGTGTTGGTTCCATCATTCTGTGATAAAACGCAATTCCAACAAAAGCAAGGCTTACTCAATGTTGTCGGAGCTTACTTTTTAGATATTTATTCTAATAGTAAAGGTAATATTGAATATTTTTGCCCCGAAGAAATTGTTTTTAAGCCAAGTGAAATGTGGGATGAGGCCGGTAAAGATAAAAGTAAAGTTAAGAGATTAGTGATAAGATAAAAGAAAGGAGTAAAAAATGAAAAAAGTAGAAAGGTATATGGAATTATCTAAAACCGTTAGTGAAATGGAATATGAGTTAATTTCTGATTTAGTAAGAATTAGAAAAGAAGCAAAATTATCCCAACAAGCTCTAGCAGATAGATCTAACGTTATTAGAACAACTATTGCGAGAATTGAAAATCAAATGAATTCACCGCAAATTAAGACAATGCTTCAAATTTTAGAGCCTCTTGGATATACTTTAAAAATTGAAAAGATTAAAAAATAAGGCAAATATTGTATCTTTATGATACAATATTTTTAGTTTGGAGGCTTAAATGAAAACTGAAAATATTAAAGATAAAATTGGGCAAATAAAAACTCCCGAGGATATCTTAGAATTTATGAAACAAAATATTAAATATGGTTGGTTAGATATTTATGGTGAAGAACATATTGGTAATATGAAAAACTTTCGAAAGTTGTATAGGACTGCTAGTTTAGAAGAAGTTTTAAGTCATGGAATAGGTACCTGTATCGAGCAAGTATATTTAATGAGTAATATTCTAAATAAATTAAATATTCCTAATAAAATGTATTGTACTAGAATTTATGAAGGAAAAGATTTTAATGATTTAGAAGCCGAAGAACATATGCATTGTTTTGTTTTATATTTTCTTAATAGTAAAGTTTATCAAATAGAGCATCCTAATGAAGAAAAAACAGGAATATATGAATTTAATAATGAAGAGGAAGCTGTTAAGAAAATAAATGATTATTATGTTGAGCTTGCTAATGGTAAGGGAAGACCAGTAACTGAGTTTTACAAAGTAATACCTAATATATCATTTAAAGAATTTAATAATTATATTAATGAGTTAGATAAAAAATAAAAAGACCTATTAATAAGATTTAAATAAAATTTTAAAAAAAGTTTATTTTGACAAAAGGTATAATGAATGCTAAGATAGTAACCTGTAAGGAGGAAATGATAATGGATTTACACCTACTATTTGAAAGGTATTTCAATCAGAAATTTATACCAGAAGAAGATAATTCAAAAAATAAAAAAAATAGCGCTTATGATGAAGAATTTTGGAAAAATTTTAAAAAACATAGAGCTGAAGATGAAGGAGAGTTTTCTTATTTATTATGGCGGATAGAAAATGATTGGCATTTTGAATACCATGATTCCACATTTGATTTCGAAAAAGAAAATGCTATTAATGCCATAATAGAATTTTTAGAAGAAACCGATTTATCTCAGCATGAAAAATATAAAATTTTAATTACAGTTTTAAATAAATCATGTGAACAAGAAGTTTGGACTTTAATTAGTAATTTTGAAAATAATGTATCATCTTTCTTAATTATGGGAATTATTTTATTATTAGAAACTAAATTAGCAGATAATTATAAATATATTATCTTATTATTAAGTTATGCCAATGAGTATCCTGAAAAATCATTAACTGAGAAAGAAACTTTAGATTATTGTAAATACATTGCTAATTATCCTGATGATTATCAGAAACAATTTATTATTGATTTATTAAATAATTATCCTAAATTACGTAATTATGTTTCGGATTTTGATGCGTATTCAATTGGCCATAGTGAAGATTATCCAACGTATTTTTCAACATACGAAGAAGAAACTAAGCCATTAACTTTATCATACTTTTGTAAAAATTTAGATAAAGATTTTTTAGGTTTAACTGAACATTCACATATTCAATATGTTGCTAATATACTATATCGATATATAAATACTGAAAAAAGTGTAATTAAATTGAATACAGATACATCATATTTAGCAAATTTAAAAAATTTAATTAATAATCCTAATTATGAGGTTATTTACTTAATTTTAAATAGTGATTTTTTCAATGTTAATGATTTAACAACAATATTTTCCAAAAGTTATATTTATGATAAAAAGCCATTGAAAATGAGCACAAAATTTGATAGATTTGGAATGGGATGGATTAGACTGGAAGTATTAAAAACATTTATGGATTTAGAAACCAAAGATGATATTGATGTCTATATTTCATTAGAAGAAGACTTTTTTAATACTTTAATTCGTAATTCAAGTGGCAATAAAGAAGATTTGCAGGAAAATTTAAAGTTTTTAGAATACATGAAAGACCATGCTAAAATAGAAAAGGAATATATAGAGGAGAAATCATTAAAAAAATATAGTAGGAGAAAAAAATAATCTTACTATTTTTATTTTAAATAAATTGCAATAATTAAAAAAATGTTATAAGATAAGAGTGGAGAGTGTAGAAAGGAGTGAAAATGAGTAGCATTAATGGCTATGATAATGAATATCAATTTGTAAAGTATTTTAATAATAAAACACTACAAGAATTAGATCCTTTATCTTATGACTTATTTAAAAAATTATATCCCGATATGGATTTAAATGACGAGATTAAATGTTGGCAAAATCATTATAAACAAAAATCGGATATTTTAATTAAAGTTAATAATAAAATAAAAGGTATAAGTATTAAAAAAGGAAGTCGAAATTCGGTTCATGTTGAACCGATATCAGAGTTTATTCATTTTTTAATTAGTAATCATATTTCTAGAGATAGTGTTATTTCTTATTTGAAGTATCAATATGCTGATGGTACCACTAATGGAACAGGCAAAGTTAGATTATCCTCTAGTGAATATAAAAAAGATAATCAAAAAGAGATAGATAATATCAACAGGGAAATTAATCAAAAAGATATAATTCTTAAAGCTATGGACCGTTTTATTTTGAAGGGTAACAATTCTAACTTTGATATAGATGCTATTATCTATGGCGAAGTAAATGATTACTTATGGATTAGTAAAGAAGATATAAAAAAATTGTTTTTATATAAACTTAATGAACCTTCTTCCTCAGTTCATTTTGGACCTTTAACAGTTCAGCCTAAAAATAGATGTTTAAATTATAATCCTCTATATAATAAAGATAGATATTGTGTGCAGCTTAAATGGTATAGTCTTTTTGATGATATAATCGCAAATATGTATTTAAAAAATAACAACCAATCTAACTATTAGATAAATTGTATTATATACAAAATAATATTCCAAAGTTATTTTGAACTTTCCTTCCAGGCTATTAACGTAGGATTTGGTCGTAAAAAAAACAATCGTTTAAGATTGCTGATAACTAAATAATGGAGCAGATGATGGGAATCGAACCCACGTTAATAGCTTGGAAGGCTATAGTTCTACCATTAAACTACATCTGCACACGTAAGTTAATTATAACACATTATTAAAATAATTCAATAAAAAAAGTTTAATAAAGGAGAAAAAGGTTGAAAATAAAAAGTAAATTTTAAGACATGACAAAAGACGTCAATGAAGACGTAAAAATAAACAAACAATCGTTCTTTGAAATAGTAAACTGTTATCAGTTATTCTGCGTAACA
>CANRGQ010000020.1 GCA_947630195.1 uncultured Bacilli bacterium | reverse complement strand
TTTTAATGATGAACTTCCAGCATTTACTGATAAAATTTTCATACATTTACACCTCTATTAACATTATAAAGAATTTAAAGGCTTTTGTAAACCAAGAAAAAAGAAGAATTATGTCAAATTTAACTCTTCTTCATTTATTTTTCTTAAATCTTTCTTCATGAGCCGTTGTCTTCCTACTTGTTATATCACTATTACCTCTATCCCGATACTCACTTTCCAAATTGTATTCAAAAGGATTAAAATAGTTATTCATTCTTCCCTTGTATGTATTATCTAAAATATTTTGACCACGCATAAAACGATTATTTTTAAGCATATCTCTTCACCATTATTAATATGGCTTAAAATATGATTTTAATACTTATAAGATATCGGAAAATTCTTCTTCCTCACCTTTAATCGTTAAAACTTTTTCATTTTTTATAGCTTTATAAATCATTTCTTCATAATCTATTTTTCTTTCATATTCTTGAGCTTTATCAAGTTCGGGATTTATAACAGGATGGTCAGGCACAAAAATTGTACAGCAATCTTCATATGGTAATATACTTGTTTCATAAGCTCCAATTTGTTTAGATAAAGCAATAATTTCTAATTTATCAAAACAACATAAAGGTCTGATAACAGGCATTCTGACTACTTCATTAACAACATACATACTTGTTAAAGTTTGACTAGCAACTTGCCCAATACTTTCCCCATTAATTAAAACCTTAGCGTTCCTTCTTGAGGCAATAATGGCCCCAATGCGGTACATCATTCTCCGCATAATCGTAATTAAATATTCATGAGGCATATTCTTATATATTTCTTCTTGAATTTCTGTAAAATTTATAATATGTAATTTTAATTCCCCATTATATTTAGTTAAAATTTTCGCTAAACTTTTCACTTTATTTAAAGCGTTTTCACTAGTATGAGGAGGGCTTTCAAAATAAATAGCTTCAAGTTTAATTCCTCTTTTAATAGCAAGATAACCCGCCACTGGGGAATCTATTCCGCCACTTAACATTAAAAGGCCTTTTCCTTGCGTACCTACTGGGTATCCTCCTAAACCTTTAATAGTATCCATATAAATTAAAACTTCATTAAGTCTTATTTCGACATTTACTAATGCTTCAGGATTATTAACATCAACTTTAATATTTTCTTTATTTTTTAAGATAAAAGCCCCTAGGTCTTTTCTTAAAGTTATACCATCAACAGGATATTTTTTATCACTTCTTTTTACTTCTACTTTAAAAGTCTTAAATTCTTTATCTTTAATTAAAGTTAAGATATTCTTCTTTATAGAATCTAAGTCTCTATCCGGAAACTTATAAGCTACCACTATTTCATGAATACCAAAAATATTTTGAAGTTTCTCAATTACCTCATCATAATTATCGCTACTAGGATAAATAAACATTCTCCCAAAATCATATTCTATTTTAGCATCTTTTAAAATACTTAAAATATTTTCATTTAATTTTTTGATGAAAAAATTGCGATTATCTTTTTTAGTTGATAACTCGCCATACTTTAAGAATATAACTTTTTCCATTAAACCACCACCAATTAAATTTTAAGTCTTTTATATTCTACTTCAAAAATCTCTAAAAATCTATTAATTTCTAACACCGTGGTTAAATGGGATAAACTTATACGCATACAAGATTTACTTCTATCTATATCATTATAGATAGCCATCACACTACTAGATATCTCTCCTGGTTTATTCACACTTACATAAATATCATGGTTAGATAAAGCATTAGAAAGAGTTTGAGAGGAAACAGAATCAAAACTTAAACTAATGATATGCGGAATAGAATATTTAGTTTTATTAATTTTTATGCCTTCTAATTTTTCTAATTTACTTATAACTCTTTCATTAAGTAAATTTATATATTTTTCTCTTTTTTCTAAATCTCTAATAGATACCTTTAAAGCCTCTTTCATACTCACAATTAAAGGTAAAGGCAAAGTCCAAGGAAGTTCACCAGCCTTTTTTGCCCCATACATTAAAGGGGTAATATTAACTAAATTATTTTTATATAAAAAACCTATTCCTTTAGGACCATAAAACTTATGGGCACTCACACTACCTAAGTCGATATCCCGGAAATTTACACTCATCTTGCCTATTGCTTGGGATAAATCCGAATGAAATAAAGTTTGGTCATTTTCCTTTTTAATAATTTGCCTTAACATCTTTAAAGGTTGTCTTACTCCCGTTTCGTAATTAACAGCACTGATACTTACTAAAATTGTATCTTCTCTAATTAAATTTTTTAATTCATCAAAACTAATTAAACCATCTTCATCATTACCGACATAACTTATTTCAAAGCCTAGGGTTTCTAAATAATGACATATTTGATAGATTGAAGGATGTTCAAGTTTGGAAACAATAATATGTTTTCCTCTTTTGTGATTAGATAGGGCTGCCCCAATTAAAGCCATGTTATTCGCGACACTTGCCCCGCTGGTATAGATTATTTCACTATCCATAATATGAAACATATTACTTATTTCTTTAGTGGCATCATCGAGTATTTTCTTGGAAGATTCTCCTAAACTATTTAAAGCATAAATAGATGATGGATAATCTTTAGATATTTTATTATAAGTATCTAGAGCATCTAAAGAAATTGGCGTTGTTTCACTATAATCAAGATATGTCATTTAATCACCCTCTTATATTATAAGTATACCATAAATACCTATCAAAAAAAAGATGGGTAAATCCCAACTTTTAAGAAGCCACTACTTTATTTTTAGCTTTAAATTCCATAATTAAATGATTAATCTTTTTCGTTTTATTACGGGTTAATTTTTTACCCGTAAAACTTTTATTTTGATAAACTTCATTAACAGGTAAATCTTCGGTTTTATCATAAACTTTTAAAGATTCTTTTAAATTTTGAAATTCTTTTAAGTTACTTAAGATGAAAGAACGATATTCCTCTTTCATTTCTATAGCACTTTCAAATATAACTTCCGCATAATTAACTAAATTATAAACCACATTTTCTAAATCACTTTCGGGTGTAATATATTCATCAACAGTTCTATATACTTCCATTAATTCCGCATATTTAACACATCTAATACCTTCAAGTTTATCAATAACATATGGCGTAACTTTCCCATATCTACTTAAAACTAAATAATAGAAATAAACCATAAATAAATCATTATCA
The DNA here is from genome assembly GCA_947630195.1 of uncultured Bacilli bacterium. GTDB lineage: Bacteria > Bacillota_I > Bacilli_A > RF39 > UBA660 > SIG200. The sequence goes on along the minus strand of CANRGQ010000020.1, from coordinate 16,877 downwards.
TCTAATATTTCACTTAATCTTTTAACAATATTTAATTCCATATTATATTTTTTACTAAATAAAAGAGCATTAACTTCATCAATATTGTCATACGCTAAAAGAAGAAGATTAAGTCTTTCTTCCGGAACATTATATAAATTCATTAAATCTTCATTAGTTACTATTTTATTTAAACATAACAAATCTCTTAAATTTTCTTCTGTCATTTTAAAACCCCACTTCTTTTCAAACACTCAAACATTATACACTTAAATTAAGGGTATTGCAAGTCCAAAATTTGTTAGTTATTTGTATTCTTCTAGTAATCTTTTATGAATACCTGGTTCCACTATATTAATGGCATTAATAGCGTTTTCTAAACTATTTTTAAAATTACCTTTATTAAAACTAATTTCAGCTTTTGTTAAACCAAAGTCTACTTCTCTATTACTCATCCGATAACGATTACCATAAACTATGGCCGTCTCCGCCATCTTGGCCGTTTTAATTGTCTCATTAATTGTATTATATACTTTTAAAACTAAATCTCTTGCCGTATCCACTCTTAAATTTAATGTTTTAATGGATATTGGTCTTTTATCAAGTTCTTTTACCATTTCGTTAATAGCAAGGGTGGCCTCCGATAACTCGACATAATAATTTTTAGGTACAACAGGAAGTTTATAACTTCTTACCTTTTCTTTCGCTTGAAGTAAAATATCTTTAATTTGATCAAGTTCATCACGCGCTCTTAATTCATCTTCTTTTAAACTTCCTAAAGTTCTTAAGGCAACATTTAACTTTTCTTCACCCTTAGTTAAACGATTATTTAAAATCTCCATTTCTTTAGCTAAACGTGAATAGGCTAAAGATTTACTTCTCTCCATTTCCACTACATGGTCATAAGACTCTCTAATACTTCCAAATTCTTCCTTAATTTCTTTAATAACTAAGACGTCATCTTCCGATAAATCATAACTATATTTAATATCATCAATTTTTTTATATAATTCGTTATTAATTCTCTCTAACTTACTAACCTTTAATAAAATACTTCTTTTATAATCTTCATATAAAGTTTTCGTTAATTTTTCTTTATCAAAGTCATTATACAAAGAATCAAAATAATCAAGCATTGTTTTAAGTTCAAAGACCGAATCAACCACATTTAAAACATTAAGACGACTAAAAATATCTTGAATCTTTTTATTAACTTCTTCGATATTATATTCAATGTTTAAATAATCTAAATTGTAACCTTCTAATTTCATTTTATGATAAATATCATTAATATCATCAATTCTTTTGGGAATTAAAACATTCCCTAAATTTACTATTTGTTTCGTTTCTTTAATAACAATTTTTAAATTACCAATGACATCATCAATCGCCTTAACTATTTTCCCAACTTCTAAATATTCGTTTTTTTCCATGGCTTTTTCAAAAGTTTTAAATAATTTATCCACATTTTCAAATTGTAATTCTAAAGGTTTTTTAATCACACTATAATCATTTAAATGATTATTATAAGTATTTCTTATTTCCCTGTAATCAGCCTTTAACTTAATAATTGTTTCTCTATTTTTTTCTTCCGATAAAGTAAGTTCTCTTATTTCTTCTAGTAAAAAATCGGCTTTGGTTTTTAAATAACTAATATCCATTTCGACATTTACTAAACCACTTTTTAATTTACCATAATTTTTTTCATTAAAATCATTTTGAAGTTCAATAATTTCATCGGTTATTTTCGGAATTTCTTTATCTCTAATATTTTCAAATCTTTTTTGCCAAGATTTATGTTTTTTCTTCAACTCTTCATTATTAACTAAAGCCTCAGCTTTATTAAGTTCGGATAACATACTTGAAGATATTATTAAATTTTTATCTCTTTCTAAGGAATTGATTTCATTTGTTAAAGATTTTTTATATCTTTTATCCATGAATACTAAAACAATTACAACGATAACCATTGTAAATAAATAGTAACCAACCGCTAAAAGTAAAAAAGTCTCTCTTGTCAAACTTTCATCTTCCTTTACTATAACCATTTTATCATAATATTGGAAAATTTAGAATACAAGAAAAGACATTTTTTGCGATTTGTTAAAATTTTCTAATTTTTATTTAAAGAATTTTTTTAAACTTCTAATTTTTTCATTATAGTTAGGACTCATACAAACATAAGAGCCACTTACTAAAATAGCTACTTTTAAACCTTTTAACATGGGAAGTATTTCATCATTTACCCCACCATCAAGACCAATAGCTACTCCTTTATCTTGTAAATATTTTATTTTTTCAATAACTTCGGGATTAAATTTTTGGCCACCTTCTCCTGGAGTAACTCCTAAAACAAGGCAATAATCTATATCTTTTAAATATTTATCAATTAAATGAATATCTTCATCGGGATTAATGGCAATTCCTACTAAAGATTTACTTTTCTTTAAAGTTTTAATTACTTCTTCAATATTATCTTTAATGCCTAGGTGGAAAGTTACTAAAAAGACATTTAAAGAAATTAAACTACTTATATAGTTTAAAGGATGATCGACCATTAAGTGAACATCTACTTTTTTGCTAACATATCTTAAATCATGAACTAAAGTATCAACATCATAATTTCTATTCTTTACATATTTACCATCCATAACATCGACATGTAAAAAATCGGCTTCACTTTTTTCAATCTTTCTTATTGTTTCTTCTTTATCATCTAAACTTTTTAAATAACTTACCGCAATCATTTTTTAGTCTCCTCCATAAATACTTCATAATTTTCATATCTCGATTTTAAAATAGTGCCATCGCAAACCTTGGGAATAACTTTACAACCCTCAGTATTATTTAAATGAGTACAATCATTAAAATAACAATCTGTATTTTTAAATTCCTTAAAACTATTTTTAATATCTTCTTTACTATATTTATCTAAGTCAATTTGCGAAAAACCAGGAGTATCAACAATATAAAAAGTATCTAAGGAAAATAATTCCACAATTCTTGTTGTATGTTTACCCCGATTTAAACTTAAAGATATCTCATCAGTTTTTAAATTTAGAGTATTATCCATTTTATTAATCAAAGAACTTTTACCCGCTCCAGTTTGCCCACATACCGTAACAATATGGCCTTTTAAATATTTCTTTATTTTATTTACTTCATCATTTTTAAATACTTTTATCCCTATACTTTCATAATACTTAAATATTTTAGTTAATTCTTTTAATTCTTCTTTAGGTGTTAAATCTAATTTCGTCAGAATTATAACAGGTTCTATTTTATTAATCGTAATAATACTTAATAATTTATCCAGTAAAGTTAAATTTAAATCTGGCCTCTTTAAACTAGTAACTACTAAAGCAATATCAATGTTAGCCACTTGAGGACGGTCTAAAGCATTTTTTCTTTCTTTAATATCTTCAATGACTAAATCACTTAAATTAACTAAAACATGATCTCCCACTAAAGGGCGCAATTTAGTTCTTAACTTTCCTCTACTTTTACAATCATAATATTTATTATCAACTTTAACCGTAAAAGTATCACTATTTATTTTAACCAGTAATCCTTCTAACATAAACCGTCTTGACAACCACCTATATCACTATTGTTTTCTTCTTCATCACTACTATTTACATAAACCCAAATTTTAAAGTTGGCTCCACTTTGCACTGGTGTACCAGCTTTTCTACTTTGGTTATAAATAGTTCCTTCTAAATTACTTTCGCTAACCGTTTCGACTACTTCTAATTTAATGTTGTTTTCTTCACAGAAAGCTTCAACATCGGAAACAGAATAAGTGCCATCCGTAAAGTCTGGATAGTTAAATCCCACCACAGCATAAGTTAAAGTTATGCTTTCACCCTTAGTAAGACTAGTTCCAGCCTCAACTGATTGTTTAACAATTTCATTTTCTAAAAATTCACTATCTTCTTCAACTGACTCTGGTTCTTCTCTTACAACTAAACCTCTGGCCTCTAAATTACCTTTTATTTCTAAATAATTTTTATGGGTATAATCCTCAATTAAAATGGTTTCATCACCAGTTGAGACATAAATTTTAATTTCGGAACCTTTCTTTCTTTTTTTACCCGCTAAAGGAGAAGTTTTAACAACATTACCTACTTCAACTTCTTTAGAGGATACTCCTTCTTCTTCATCCGCTACAGTGAATCCTTTATCTTGGAGCATAGAAATAGCTTCTTTTAAAGTTTTACCAGAAACATCAGGAACCTCAATTGTTTTTGTATTACTCATAAACATAATGAAAACAAATACGACTGTAATAACAATTACAAGGCCCGTAAATATGGAAGCTAATTTAATTAATGTTTTATTTTGTTTCTTCAAATCATCACCTGTTATCTTTTTTACGACTACTTCGTCTTTTTCTTCTTCTATTTTATTATTTCCTTTTTTAAGTTTAATATCACTTTTTTCTGGCTTTTTAACTTCGGGTTTTACTTGTTTAATTACTTTAGTATCATCTGATACTTCTTGATATTTTAATTTTATCTTCGGTTCATTAATTCTTTCCGGTTCTAGGCAAGTTTTTAAATCCTCATGCATTTCTCTCGCATCACTATAGCGGTTCTTCGGATTTTTAGCGGTCGCTTTAATAATAATATTTTCCACACTTTGGGGTATATCTGGGTCTTCTTCTCTAACACTTGGAAGTGGTTCTTTTAAATGTTTTAAAGCAATTTCGACAGCATTTTCACCTTTAAACGGAAGTTTACCTGTTAATAACTCATAAAACAAAATTCCAATGGAATAAATATCACTTTGTAAAGTGGCTCCCTTACCACTGGCTTGTTCGGGAGGAAGATAATGCACACTTCCCATTACAGAATTAGTTTGGGTAAGTTGGGTGGAATTCATCGCCATGGCAATGCCAAAATCGGTTATCTTAACTAATCCATTTTCTAAAATCATAATATTTTGCGGTTTAATATCTCTATGAATTATATAAGAGTCATGAGCAACCGACAAGCCATCAGTTATTTGCATGACAATATCAACGGCCTCACCTACCGTTAATTTACCTCTTTTTTTAAGGAGTTGTTTTAAATGTTTACCTTCAATATATTCCATGACAATGTAATATTCACCATTATCTTCCCCAACATCATAAACTTCTACTATATTTGGGTTTGATAAAGAACTGGCCGCTAAAGCCTCTCTTTGAAAGCGACGGACAAATTTCTCGTCATTAGCTAAGTCTCCTCTTAAGACTTTAACAGCAACATTCCGGTCTAAAATTGTATCATAAGCTAAATAAACATTAGCCATTCCGCCCTCACCAATGCTTTTTATCACTTGGTAACGGTCACTAATCTTTTGCCCTTTCATTATCATATTTGTTCACCATTCCTTGAAAGATATGCAATGGAGATATTATCATTTCCTCCTCTTGCATTACATTTTCTTATTAATTTTTCAACCTTTTCTTCACTTGTAAGTTCTTCGTCTACTAAAACTTTTTCTATTTGTTCTTCCGTTAACATATTCGTAAGTCCATCACTACAAAGCATAATGGCCTCAAACTCAATATCAATAACATCAAAAATATCGACATCAACTTTTTCGGCAGCCCCTAAAGCTTTCATTAAGACATTTTTCTTCGGATGACTTTTGGCTTCTTCTTCAGTTAAATTACCGGCATCAACAAGGAGATTTACAAGCGTATGGTCATGGGTAACTTTATGTAATTTACCATTTTTTAAAACAAAGCCGGAAGAATCCCCAATATTCCCAAAAATTAAATAGTTTTTGGTAAGTAAGGCTACCACAATCGTCGTTCCAAGTCCCTTAGAGTCAATATTTTCTTCCCCATACTCTAAAATTTCACCATTTATTTCATTAATATTATCATTAAGCCAATTAACCGCATCAAGTTTAGAGCCAATTGATGGCGTATCATTAAATCTTTTACCTAAATGGGATACCGCAATAGATGAGGCTACTTCCCCTTTTCTATGTCCTCCCATACCATCTGCTACCACTAAAAGATATTCATTACTATCATTTTTTAAAATTGTAACACTATCTTCATTGTGACTTCTAACTCTTCCTGAATCTGTCATATAACATGTTTCCATCTCTTACACCTCTTTACTTCTAAGTTGTCCGCATGCCGCACTAATACTATCCCCAAATTCTTTTCTTACTGTAACATTGATGCCTTCTTTTGTTAATGTATCTTTAAATTCTTTTATTCTTTCGCTTTTCTTAAATTCCAAATTGTTGGTTTCATTATAAGGTATCAGATTAACATAGACATTCATTTCTCTTAAAAGATGCGCAAGTTCTATCGCATCGTCTTTGCTATCATTTACCATATTAAGCATAACATATTCTATGGTGACGCGTCTATTAGTTTTTGCAATATAATTCTTTAAAGAAGTCATTAGTTTACTAATATTATACACTTTATTGATAGGCATTATCTTATTTCTAATCTCATCATTCGGGGCATGCAAACTAATTGCTAAGTTGACTTGTAAAGGAAATTCGGCAAACTCATCAATTTTGGGAACTAAGCCACAAGTGGATATCGTAATGTGTCTAGAACCAATAGCAAGACCTTTCGCGTGATTAATAATTTTCACAAAATTAATTACATTATCATAATTATCAAAAGGTTCTCCTATACCCATTACTACCACACTATTAATTTTATCATGGATATCTTCTTCAATTAATAATATTTGCTCCACCATCTCATAAGTTTCTAAACCTCTTACCTTTTTAAGACGCCCACTTTCACAAAACTTACAACCCATGTTACAGCCTACTTCTGATGAGACACAGACACTTTTTCCATAATCGTGTTCCATTAAAACAGCCTCCACAAAGTTACCATCAATTAATTCAAATAAATATTTCTTAACTAAAGAGCCTGTTTCTTTTTTCTTTATTTTAATAAAATCGAAATTAAAATCATTTTTTATTTTTTCTCTTAAATCCTTTTTCAAATTAGTAAAATTATCAACATTCCATTCTTTCTTTTGATACAACCATTCAAAAACTTGGGTGGCCTTAAATTTTTTCTCGCCAACCTTTAAAATATAACTTTCTAATTCTTCGATATTTAAATCCATCAAATTCTTCATACTATAATTTTACTATATTTTTAGCAAAATGTATCTAAATTTTTTCTTAAAAAAAGAAAAAGACTTCAAAAGTCCTTCTCTAAAATTATCAGACATGCGACAAAATGTCTGAGTGGCTATGTTTTAATGTCTTTTTCATCTGACATGATTATGATAGTTAAGATTGCTCTTAACAATAAAAGTATAACACAGCCAACATTTAAATACAAGTATTTTGTCCAAATATATACACATTTTTATTTTTCGTATATTCAAACAATTATAATACCTTATGAAATGAGGGATAAAATGAAAAAGTTACAAATGGACATACTACGAACGATGAGAGAAGAAAAAAATTTAACACAGGGTCAAGTTGCTGATATTCTAGGAATTGACAGGTCAACTTACAGTTCTTATGAAACAGTAAGAGATACTATACCTATTATTCACTTAAATAAATTGAGTGTTTACTTTGAAGTTTCTATTGATTACATATTGGGACATAACAAAATAAAGAAATATTCAAATAGTAAAAAAGATATTGATTTAACGAAAATGGCTGAAAGATTGAAAACCCTTCGAAAAGAATACAAAATCACCCAAATAAAAATGGCGAAAGAATTAAATATTGCGAGAAGTACTTGGACTTACTATGAAAGCGGGAAAAACCTAATTGGTACTCTTCTTCTTGACCATTTAGCCAGTAAATATCACTACTCTATTGATTATCTTCTTGGTAAAATAGATGAAAACTACCTTAAAACCCCTAAAAAATAATAACCAAATACCTAAAATACTCATAAAATACTATGAAGTATGAAAGGATGGTTTAATGACTAAAGGTATTCTCACAGCTAGAGAAAAAGAAGTCTTCCTACTTTTAGTAGAAAATAAAACAACGAAAGAAATCGCAAGTCTTCTAAAGATTTCGGAAAAAACAGTCCGCAATCACATTTCTAATACGATGCAAAAACTAGGGGTTAAAAGTCGTTCCCAAGCAGTTGTTGAACTATTAAAACTAGGAGAAATATCAATATAGTCCCAAATCTACTTTAAGAATGATTAATTTCATTCTTTTTTTAGGTATGATTATATTTTTTTTAAGTATAATTAATTAGGTGGTTTTATGCTCAAGAACCTGGCTTTAAAAAAGACGATTATTATTTCAATTTCATTTCTTATTTTGCTTATAATCTACTTTTTTCCGACCGATGATACTTATCAAATTAATACAACGCTAACTTATACAGATCCCGTTACCATTCCTATTTATTTAATTGACCAAAACAATTTAGTATCCCGTTTTGAAGTCATAAAGAAAAGCGATAATATCAATACTTTAATTGAAGAAGTTATCACTAACCTTACTATTAATAGTAATTCTAATATTCCCAGTAACTTTAAACAAGTTATTCCAGAAGGGACGAAAATAATTAATAAAGACTTAACAGATGGCTTACTTAAAATAAATTTTTCCAAAGAACTATTAAATGTATCTGAATCTGATGAAGAAGCCATGCTCGAGGCCTTAATCTACTCTCTAACCGAAATAAAGGATGTCAAAAAAATAATGATTTTTGTAGAAGGCGAACTACTTAAAAGTTTACCTAAAAGTGGCAAAGCCCTTCCTAATACTTTAGATAGATCCTACGGAATAAATAAAGTTTATGAACTTGATAGCATGAAAGATGTTACCAAAATAACCACTTATTATGTCAGTAAAACTGATGGTTTATCTTATTATACTCCCCTTACGACTGTCACCAATTCCAAAAATGAAAAAGTCGAAATAATTATTGAAAAACTAAAAACATCCCCAACTTATGATACTAATTTAATTAGTTATTTAGCTACTTCAACCGAACTTTTAAATTATGAAATTTTAGAAAATTCGATTAATTTAAGTTTTAATAATCAAATCTTAAATTTAGATGATAATAAAATTATTGAAGAAGTCAAATATGCGATTGCCCTATCCATCAGAGATACTTATTCGATAAACGAAACAATATTTTATGTTGATGATATGCTAATTGATGCCTTTTTTATCTAAAAGAGGCATTTTTTCTATTGAAAAGTTTATAATAATATTATATAATTTTAATTACTGAAAGACGTCTCCGTAGCTCAGCTGGATAGAGCAATCGCCTTCTAAGCGATCGGTCAGGTGTTCGAATCACCTCGGGGACACCATCTTAAAATATAACTACTTTTAATTAAGTAGTTTTTTTATAGATTTATTCTCTTCAATAAGCTATAATATTAACTAAATTTTAGGAGGTCTTCTATGAATGAGTTAGAAAAATATATTAAAGAATGTAATTTAGTTTTTACTAAAACTTTAAATGCAAATGATTTTTGTCGTGTTGATTTTGCCGGAGTTGAAAACATTCCTGTAAATACCCAAGATAGTATTAAACTAATTGATATAATAACATCTTTTAACAAATTATACATAGCTTTTAAAAAAGAATATGATAAGTTAGAAAAAATAAACTTAGGCGAAAATGTTGAGGTGATTTCTTTTAAAAAATTTCACTTTGATTATGAAAATCAAGATATTCGCGAAGTTATTTTATATATTAATAAACCAACTTTTACGAAACATAATTCGACTATTCTCTATTTAAGAGAGGTGGATGGCAAAATTAAACCATTTATTTCTAATAACATTAATCCCTTTGATAAAAATTATTATAAAGAAAATGTTTCTATAGATGAGCAATTTGCCAAAAGATATATCGATTTTTTTGAAAAATATGAAACATTTTTAAAAGCCGTTAATTTTTTAAGAAATTGGGAAGTTTTTGGCGACTGTGTAGATTATCTTTATGTTGATATTGATAATCAACAAGAAAATATCCTTAATGGTTTAAACAAATTAAGAATTTCTATTTGTAATGGTTTTTGTCTTATCAATATCTTCTTAAATTTAGGAGAAAACTTTGGCACTGATTATGACAATTGTGAAATAATACTCGATAAGAAGAAAAGTCAAGGAGCTAAAGAAGATTATGATTATATTTTAAATAATATATGGGTTAATAAAGAAAACACATGGAAAAAAGAAAAACAAAGTAATAAAATATAATTTATTTTTTCATAAAACTTTTAATAACTTGTTAAATATATGATATTGCTTGTAAAAAACATAAATCAAAAAATTAAGTATTATTTAATGAAATCAGTTTCTTTTTATGATACAATTAACTTAAGAATATGGAGGATATATGGAAAAAAATAAAAAGAATACCGGAAAAATTGTTATTATTAGTCTTATTGTGCTTTTATTTTTAGGAATAGGTATTTATTCTTATATAAAAGTAACCGAAAAAATTAATTATGAAAAGACTTATGAATTTAAACTCATTAATAAAGGTTATGATAAAGATACGGCGATTAAAATAAGTAAGAAATTTAAAGATAAAGAAATTGATTATATCTTAGAAGAGAAAATTGATGATATTTATTTAAATCTCGCCAATGACAAATTTTTTATCTATGATAAATTTTATGAATATTTAGATTATCAAAAAGAAAATGAAGATGAAAGTATTCGAGATATTGTGGAAAAAGTTAACACGAATACTCATAAAGAATATTATACCGATCCAGTCCCTACCGACATTTCCAAAGGCAATTTAATGTTAGTTAATAAATATCATTATTTAGAAAGTGATTTTACACCCGAAAATTTAGTAAATATCCCTCAAACATATGCGTATGGAGATATTGGCAGTCAAAAAGCAACGGAAGAAACTTATAATGCTTTTTTAAATATGTGGAATGCTTCCCATGAAGCGGGATTCTATCTAATGGTTAATTCTTCCTATCGGACTTTTGATAAGCAACAAAGTGTTTATGATGATTATAAAAAAATGGGTGGCACCAATTATGCTGATAAATATGCCGCAAGACCAGGATATTCCGAACACCAAACAGGACTTACTTTAGATATTTTCGAAAAAGGAACAAGTTCTAAAACCTTCCCTGATACGGAATCTTATAAATGGCTTGTCGAAAATGCTCATAAATATGGTTTTATTCAAAGATACCCTACTGATAAAATTAATATCACAGGTTATGATTTTGAATCTTGGCATTACCGTTATGTGGGTGTGGAAGCAGCAACTTTCATTTATGAAAATGGAATAACTTTTGATGAATATTATGCTTACTTTGTCAAGTAAGCATTTTTATTAGTTAAGAGTTTATAATTTTTAAAATATTTGATATAATTAAAGAGGTGAAATGTGTTGAATTATCCGAACAAAATAAAAAAAGATTATAAAAAAAATATTAACTATGGCAACCGCGGAATGGATTTAGAAAATATGATTAATGAAGCCAATGAATATTACTTAGAAAAAAATATGGCTTTAATCTATAAAAAACCAACTCCGATTGGGATTGTTAAAGTTAGTTATGATAACAATAAACAAAAGATAAAAGATGCATATTTTGCTACCCAATCAACATTAGATTATAATGGACTATATAAAGGTAAATATGTCGAGTTTGATGCCAAGAATACCGAATCTAAAACATCATTTCCGATTAGTAATGTTCATCTTCATCAAATAAAACATATTAGAAGAGTTATTGAACATGGCGGAATAGTTTTCTTAATTATTCGCATTAAGGGTTTAATCTTTTTACTAAATGGTCCAGATTTTATTTCATTTATTGATAATACGGATAGAAAAAGTATTCCTTTTGATTATATTAAAGAAAAAGGATATTTACTGGAATATAATTATATTAAAGGACTTGATTATTTAAAATACGTAGATTTAATTGGAGGTTTAAATAATGAAAAAAATTAAATTAAAAATTAAAAAACCAAATGAAGGAGTTAAAAAGCCAAAAGAGAAAAAGATACTTTGGAAAAGTATTTTAAACATTGTTTTATTAATTGGCATTGTGGTAGTTAGTTTAGGACTTATCTTTGTTTTATTTATCGTTTTAACTTCTCCAAACTTTGATAAAGATAAATTATATCAAAAAGAACCAACTATTCTTTATGATAAATATGGAGATGAACTAGCAAGAGTCGGCTCTATGGATAGCACAGTTATAACTTATGATGAAATACCTGATGTTATCATTGATGCGTTAATTGCCACCGAAGACTCCAGATTTTTCCAACATAATGGTTTAGACTTATTTAGATTTTTAAAAGCTACTGTCCAACAATTAGTGGGTAAAAGTTATGCTGGTGGAGCCTCTACTCTATCGATGCAAGTAATTAAAAGAACTTATACTGGTGACGAAAATGAAGGTATTAAAGGAATAATTAGAAAATTTAAAGATATTTATATGTCAGTCTTTAAACTAGAGGCTAATTATACTAAGGAAGAAATTATTGAATTTTACTTTAATAGTCAATGGTTTGCTAATGCCGGAGATATTAATATTGCTAAAGGTATTTATGGTATTGAAAAAGCTAGTCAATATTTCTTTGGTAAATCTAGTAAAGACTTAAATTTAGCGGAAGCTTCCCTACTTGTCGGAATGTTCCAAAATAGCCGGATGTATAATCCTTACCAACATCCTGAAGATGCTAGAGGAAGACAAAAAACCGTTTTAAAATTAATGGTAAGACATGGTTATATTACAGAAGAGCAAATGAATGATGCCCTAGCTATTCCGGTTGAAAGTTTACTTAGTGAATATAGTTATAAAGACTTACAAGCTGAAAGTAAACAAGCCTTTGTTGAATATGTTTTAGATGAAGTTGAAAGTAATTTAGATATTGACCCTTATACAACATCATTAAAGATATATACAACCTTTGATCCGAAAATTCAAACTATCTTAGAAAAAGTTGAAGATGGTGAAGTTTATAAATTCCCTGATGATACTGTTAATGAAGGTATTGCTGTAACATCTATTGAAGATGGCTCAATCGTTGCACTATCAGGAGGAAGAGATTATAAAGGTAATGGTATTAACTTTGCGGTCGATATTAGAAAACAACCAGGATCAACAGCAAAACCATTATTTGATTATGCCATGTATATTGAACATATTTCTCATAGTAGTTATGCGATGGTTTTAGATGAACCGACTACTTATACTAATGGTACTCCTATTTCTAACTACGATAATAGTTATAAACATTTAATTACAATGCGTTATGCTCTTAGAGATTCGAGAAATATACCCGCTTTAAGAATATTTAAGGAAGTTGCGAAACTTGACCAAAGTATAATTGAAGATTTTGTGCATAGTGTTGGTATTGATTATGGCGATTATTTAGTTGAAGCAGCTTCAATTGGAGGATTTGATGGGGTTAGTCCTTTACAAATGGCGGCGGCTTATGCATCTTTTGCGAGAGGTGGCTACTACATTAAACCTTACTCTTATACCAAAGTAGTTAATACCGAAACCGAAAAAGAAATTAATTATAGTTATACTAAAGAAAAAGTTATGGAAGAATCTACGGCTTATATGATAAATAGTATTTTAAATGCTTATGGAGCTGGAGGTAATAATGTTGCTGGTAAAACTGGTACTACTAACCTTGATAGAGACACAAAGAATAGACTTAATTTAAAAAGTGGAGCTGTAAAAGAAGTATGGTACAATACCTACTCTACCGAATATTCTGTATCCTTATGGTATGGTTATGATGTTTTAGAGCCTGATGCTGCCACAACAAAACATTACTTAACTAGTTCAACTGGTGGAACTGCTAGAAGTACGATGATGAGTTACTTAGCTAAAAATATTCATAAAGATAAAAAAGACTTTAATGTTCCAAAAGGGGTTACAGCGGTAAAAGTTGAACAAGAAACTTTCCCACCAAAATTATGTAGTTCGCATACTCCAGAATCAATGTGTTTAACTGAATACTTTGTTTCCGGAACAGAACCAACTGACGTCTCACCTCGTTATGATAATTTAGAAAATCCCACTAATGGAACCTTCCAATTTAGTGGCAATTCCATAACCTTAAAATGGAATCCTATAAAGACTCCTGAGGCTATTGATACAACTTTCTTACAAAATCATTTTAATGAATATTATGCGGAATATGCCTCAGATTATTATAATAAAAGACTTAATTATAATAATACCAATATTGGTAATTTAACATATCGTATTTATTTAAGAAATAGTGATGGAACCGAAACGGAAATAGGGTCTACTTCCGGTAATAGCTTTACTTATTCAGTTTCTACAGGAGGCAATTATACCTTTGTTGTTAAATCATCTTATACTATTTATAAAGGTAATATGTCTAGTGGTCTTGTAATAAGTACGAAAACCATTGATAGTAATATTAGTGATATGGTTGATGATGACGATGAAGATACCGATACTGGTTTAAATTAAAAACTTGGATTAATTTCCAAGTTCTTTTTATTTGAATTTTAATTCACTCATTGAATGGACATCTATACCTACTCTTCGATATAATTCTTCAGTATTTAAAGAAACGACTTCATGATTATTTAACTCTAATTTGGTAATTATTTCTTCAATTAATTTTTTATCATCACATTCAATCTCTAAATAAGGCTTTATTAAAGGCCAAATATCAATTTCAATTTCAGCATCTTTATAAACATAACTATAACGTATCTTTTCTTGATAACTTCTTTTGCAAATACCAATGCTTTCTAAAAATAAATTGGCTTCAGAAAACGAAGATACTTCAAACTCTATTTCAGAAACATTTTGAAAATCTAACTTTTCATTATTTAAAATATGCTTACTAGTTAAAGCTACTTTATCATTACTTTGTCTTAATCTAATCCATTTATTAGGATTTATTTTAAGATTTTTAAATAACTCCTCTACTTCTTTAGTATTTAAAAAATTTAATATTTCTTTAACTTCTTTATTAAGAATTTCTTTTAAACTATTTAATTTAAATTTTGTAAGGATATTATTTAAATCTTCTTCACTTATTAAATCATTAAATTCTTTTAATAATACTTCTAACTTTTGTAAATTAGTATTTATAAGCATTTGATTATCTGTTTTAAGTAATTCTCTTATTTCTAAATATCGATAATATAAAGTAGGAAGATCATAAACATATATTTTTTGATTTTTTTCTCCCTGAAATATAGCTCCCATTTTAATTAGTTTTTCTTTTACTTCAATTGGATTTATATCTAATATTTTAACTTCTTTTTCTATCTTTGCCATATCATCCCTCATTTTCTCTTTATATTGTACAAAACTATTTAATTACAATTTATGTATATTAAATAGTCTAAGTCTTAATTTATTCTTTCAAATTTATCTTTTCCTACCCCACAAACAGGACATTTCCAATCATCTGGTAAAGATGCAAAAGGGACATCTTCTTTATTATCATCATATATATGACCACATATCATACAACGATAAATAGGTTTAGAATCATCTTTTATTTCTTCTTCTATATAAGTTGGAGCTTTCTTTGGCGAAGAACCTTTCATATTTTCTTGATAATATTTATAAGTTAGAGAATTATCATCATTTATTACTTTAGAACTAGTTACTTTTACTAAAAATATATCGTGAGTATCTACTGATGTAATGGAAATAACTTCGCCCACAATATAACCATTGATGCCTTCATTAAGAGTAGGAATGTTTTCCACTAATTCATAGTTAACATTGGCAAATTTATCGGTATCTTTTGAAGAATAAAAACCAAAAGTAGTTATAACATCTTTATTTACTTTTTCACTTAAAACATTAATAATTAATTTTTTACTTTCTTTAATAATTTTATTGGTATAATTATCTTTATTTATACTAATAGCTATAACGGGATTATGACTTGTTATTTGGGTTACCGTATTAACAACACATCCCGCTTTTTCTGACATCTTACTACTAGTTATAATATACAAGCCATAAGATAGTTTTTTAAATACATTTTTATCAATCATCTAAGAGTACCTAAATTAATTATTTTTTCAACTTCTTCTCTAACACTTTCAAAAGTAAATGGTTTAGCTAAAACATCGACAATATCATAATTAAAGGCTCTATCTACTCTATCTTTAGCTACATCACCCGTTATAATACAAACCGGTATTCTTTTAAATAAATTATTTTCTTTAAAATAATCTAAAACGGCAAAACCATCAACTTCCGGCATATTTAAATCAAGTAAGCAAGCTAATATTTCACCATCAACATTATTTTTAATAATGTCAATAGCTTCTCTACCATTTTGAGCCACTATTACTTCATAACTATCTTTAAATGCTCTTTCCACAATGTTACTAATAATTTTGGAATCATCCGCTACTAATATTTTTTTCATTTATTCTCCTCCTAAATATTTATGAGCTAAATCCGTAAATCTCTTTATCTCTTTATCCAACTTATCAAACTTTTTATTTACTTCATCGATATTGTTTCCTTTGCTAGCCATTTCATGTTCATAAGCAATATCGGCTAAATCTTTAAATCCTAAATATTTAGCATCACTTTTTAAAGCATGAACTAGTATCGCATAATCTTCCATATTTTGTTCATCTTTATATTTTAGTATATTTGGTACTCGGGTTTCATTTTCTTCTAAAAAAGCCTCAAGAGTTTCATCATAAAATGATAAATCTCCTAAAAATTCTAATGCACTATCTAAGTCAACTCCATTATCTGTTAAAATACTAACATCTTTCATTAAAACCACCTCTACTATTTAAATTATAACACAAAAACACAACATTGGGTACGGAAATAAAATTTTGTGTAAACTAGGATTTATGCTATTGCTTGTAAAAAAACATAAATAAAAACAAGATTTTGTAAAAAAGCCAAAAAGACCCCTTACCCCATAAA
>CANRGQ010000019.1 GCA_947630195.1 uncultured Bacilli bacterium | reverse complement strand
AAATTAATATCAATATGTAAGACTTCTAATTTTTCATCAATATCTTCGATATATTCTCCCCTTAATTTCTTTTGAGAGTACAAAGTTGTATAGTATACTAAATTTCTTTCTTTGGGTGATTTATCAAAGTTTGTGTTTAATTCCACATTTATTAATTTATTATCTTTGGTACTTACTAAGATATCTAAGGTATTTACTTTACTTTTGACATTCTTAATAGGTAGTTCTGTAGGGACAAAACTAATTATCTTTACTTCTTCTTCTAAGATATCTGTTAATACTTTCTCTAATACTTCTGGATTAACATCTACTACTTTTTTAAATACTCGATCATATTTTAAATGATAAAATTTATTTTCTTCATTTTGTTCTTCTAATTCATTTTGAACTTCTTCTACTAGCATATAATTCATCCTTCATTTTATTCAACTAATTAACCATTTTTTATTCTTTTTTAATTATAAAATTTAAGTCAATATTTTTCCTCCCTTCACTTATATTATTGTAAAAAAATCTCTAATTTCCTTTTTTTTCGCGAAATTTCTTTTAAAAAAGAACACATTTGTTGTAAAAATCAAAAAAATAACGAGGTAATAGATAAATCTCGTAAAATTTATCATCCTCGTTTTTGTTTTGGATAAAATCCTAGATAATCTTTGTCTTCTATCTTCCCTAGTATATAGTCTTAACCATATAATCACTCAAGTTATAGAAGGCTGGGCGAACCGCATTCGTATTGGTCACATTGTTGTTGTTCAAGTTGCCGTCCGGATTCACATTCCACGCATTGTTATTGCCGTTATAGCCATACCTACTATCATCTATATCAAGATTACCTACCTATATTATATAACATAAATAAAATATCATATATAAAAAAGTGAAAATATGGGCTTATGATAATTTTCACTTCTTTCACATTTTAATTGTCGCTAACGCGAATCGCCTAGGCGCCATATTGCCGCCTTGGGCGATATTATGATGCGTTATTCTTAGTTGTGATTATGTATGGATTTGCTTCCGTTCCTTCCCCTGTTAAGTTTACCCCGGATTGAAGATAGAAGACTGGGCGAACCGCAAACGTATCGTTCACACGGCCAGTGGCCAAGGCGCCGTCCGTCTCCACATACCACGCAGTGCCTGAGCCATACCTAGTCATGGTCCATTCATAGGTACTACTATATTTTGAACTACTATCACTTGTACCATGAGTAATATGTAACCAATTTGATGTATTTAATGAATCATAAGCATTTTTATAATCTGTTGCGTACATTAAACCTATTCTATTATTTACATCTCCTGTTAATGTCTTATCTTGCGGTTCTGTTGTATTTATACTTGTTTGATCTTTTATGTACCATCCATGTTGACTTATCATACTATTCCAATATGTTCCATCTGGTAAACTTGTTATTGTATTTAGAAATGTTGTGTTTAAATAATTCTTGGCACTTGATGAACCCCATGGTGTATCTGAAGAATAACTACTATGCCATTGTTGACTTGTACTTGATGGTGTTGCTTTGATTAGTTTTAATTGATTTGCGTATAATCCTATTTTATTGTCAGCTGCACTTGTTATCCCTATTATTCTATACATATATTTATCTTTATTACTTGTACATGTACTTGCTACTGTCGTTCCAAAACATATATAGTTGTTTTTTACTGAATTGTAGTCTCCTTTGAATCTATACATCCCATCTACTGCTGTTGTATGGGCACTTCCCCCAGCAAATGTAGTTCCACCTTTGGCTTTTAAATGATCTAATGCTGGTTCTCCTTTAGCAAAATAAAGTGTGCAATATGATGTTTGCTTAGTTTTTATCGTTGCGGTTTTATTTGTAAGGCTAAAGGTTAATACATCTTCCCATTTTTCTTCTTTTCCTTCACTATCGGTACATTCTGCTCCAACAAAACCATGAGTTGATGGGTCTGGCCATTTACTTCTATCATCATACTCATCCCATTGTTCTTCATTATTTGGGTTTTGAACCATTATAGATATTGCCTTGTTTTTATTCTTAAAAACATCTATTGTTTCAACATCTTCTAAAATATGTTTTTGCATATTATTATAAGATTTATAAGTTAAAAACAAAGATATCCCCTCAATAAATAATAAAATTGATATAACTATTGCTAAAATCTTTTTCTTCTTCATATTTTCACTCCTCATCTAACTTGCCTTACTAAAATAGGCATAACACGTATTTGGTCCATTAGTTACAATATTAAATCCAGTATTTTCAACATATTCAAGAGTTGTGTTAACTTTTGCATTTTTACATTCATGATGTACCATCTTAGATCCAATTGGTACTGAATTACTTAATTTATAATTTTTATCCTCATATTTTTTATCCCCAGTTTCATCTTCCACATAAGCATAGATTATTACATCAGAGAGTTTATCTCTATCATAATAAATACGGCATACTATTTGGGTTGGTTTTGTTTCTTCAGTATATTTTATAACTAAATTTCCATCACCATCTATACTATAAGAATTATACGTAGCATCTCCTCCCGTTGTTGGATAACAATTACTATCTTCTGTATTTACTTCATAACCAGAAACTGGAATATATTTACTTATCATATATTTACCTTTATTATCTGGCATTTGAGTATAAAAGATTATATTGACATCAGTATCTCTGTCATTTAAAGGGCCCTCTTTTATTCCTTCACCTTCTCCGGCAAAATTACCTACTTTAGAATTAAATATTTGAATAGGATTAGTTGAGTAACTATAATAAGCATGCGTACCTTTAATTCCCCACACAATTAAAACTAGGATTAAGACTAAAATAATCCCTAAAGATAATTTTCTATAACCAAATTTTTCCACAATGTTCTTTATTTTCACACAAAGCCTCCACAAATGTATTAATTTTTGATAATATTTAACAAATGATCTGACAATAATTTTAGATATCTAAAATTAACTTTTTTGAATGTTAAATTTTTAAACTATGAGCAATTAATATAAATTTAGAAATCTTCTAAATCTTTTTCACATTTAAAAACACTTTGATGCCATATTATTAAACTACTCTATAAAAATAATAAAACAACTATAAAGCAAAATAAATAAGCTAAATTAGATTTTTTTTCGGCATTTGCAACATTTTAATAAAATGGCTCTCAAATAAAATACAATGTGTCTTGGGTGGCTATAGATGTTGAATAGGATGAAGGAGATAAGAGAGTCTAGCGACATGAAACAAAAAGAAGTTGC
Source organism: uncultured Bacilli bacterium (assembly GCA_947630195.1). Taxonomy (GTDB): domain Bacteria; phylum Bacillota_I; class Bacilli_A; order RF39; family UBA660; genus SIG200. The sequence goes on along the minus strand of CANRGQ010000019.1, from coordinate 17,058 downwards.
CGAAGCAATGGGAATAGGAAGAAGTACATACGCCGTCTTAGAAAACAATCATAATATTATACCTCTTAAAAGACTTAATGATTTTGCGAATTTTTATAATGTTTCTCTTGATTATACATTAGGACTTACTAATGCAAGGAATTATCCAAATTCTAAAAAGGACATAGATTATGATAAAATTAAGTTAAGATTGAAACAAACTCGCAAATCTTATAACTATACCCAAAGCAAACTTGCCAAATATCTTAATACTTCCCCTTCCGTTTGGTGCGACTACGAAAGAGGAAGATATTTGATTTCGACAAATTTCATCTATGAGTTTGCTAAAAAGTTCAACGTTTCCATTGATTGGTTGCTCGGAAAAATAGACTGATTTTATTCTCTAAGAAGTGATAGATGTAACTATCACTTTTATCTTGACATTTTGGGCCTTTTATTGTATTATATACGGCATATTCATTAAAGGGGGATTTTTTTATGAATAACGAAGAAAAATTAAAGATAAAGGAGTATATTAAACTACTTAAGGCTAATGTTTTAGAATTAAGTCAAAAAGTAGAAGATTTAAAGGCTAAATCTAATGGAAATGAACTAAAAGAAGAAGATTTAGGAGCTTTTCAAAGTTATACTTTAAGAATTGAAAGATATCAAAAAGAATTAGCATATTTAAATAATCTAACTATTTTTGATGACATGAAAGCTAAACTTAATAAACTATCTAAAGTTAAAACCACTATTAAAGAGAAAGTTGAGTTAAAGAAAGAATTAATTAAGTTCTTTAGCTGGTATGAAAATTGGAATGTAACTTTAAATGATAAAGAATTTGTCGTTAACAGTGGTAATATTGAAAGATTAATGGAACAAGGAAAAAATGCGGAAACTAAGTTAGAAAGCATTTTAGGTATTTTAGGTATAGACCAAGATAGTGTTACTATTAAAGAAGCTTTAGCCAAGAAAAATAAAGATTTAGAAGTTTTAAAAAGTTATGGTGCTGATACTAGTAAAGTAGAAGAAGATATTAAAGAATTACAAGAATCTTATGATATTGTAACTAAATGTAATGCAAGAGATATTGAAAGTAAACTTGTAAGTGTTAAAGAATGTAATGGAAAGTTAGAAAGAGTATCCTCTCTTCTTGCCAATATAAATGAAATTGAAAACGAATTATACTTAATTAGCGATAAGAAAACTACTAAAGAAGAAAAGAAAGAATTAGTTAAAAAATATAATGAATTTATTACAAGATTAGAAGATGAAGAATTCAAAGAATATATTAAAAAACATAATCTTGATTTTGACTTTATTAATTTAGAAATGACTAAATTAAAAGATGATAAAAAAAGTACGGTTTTAACTACTTCCGAAGAAGAACCAGTAGATGAAGAACAAGAACCAAAAGCAGAAGAAAAAGGTCATACTGAAGAAGATTTATCTAACAAAGAGGAAACACAATTAGTTAAAGTTGAACCAGAAATAGACTTTAAAAAAGAAAGTTTCTTTGAAAGAAATAAAAGAAAAATATGTGGTGTTTTAATCGGCGCTATTGCAGTTACAGCGGCCGGATTTGGTTTATATCACTTAAGTAAAAAAGGTTATACGGCTAAAAATAGTAATAATGTAATATATACTGATGATAATATAGAACCTACTGAAGAACCAATTATGGAAGCTGCTCCAGAGGCTGCTCCAACAGAAGATACTTTAGAAAACAAATTAATGAACATTGGTTATTCATATGAAGCTGCTTCTTTAATACCTATTTATTTCGATGAATTTAATATTAATAGATTATTAAATGTTCCATATGATTTAAGAGTGGAATCTTATGCTGATGTTTCAGGATTTAATTATCAATATATAAGAGAATATGAAGAAATAAGACATTTATATAATTTAACAAGTAATAAAACAGTTGATTATGTCAATAGAGCCCATACTTTAAAAGAATTTAATTTCTTAGATGAGGCGGAACTTGCTGATTATGTAGCCTTTGTTAATGCCATTGATAATAAAGCCTTATTTAGAAATGAATTTGTGGAAGCTAACAATACTCTAAATAATATTACCAATACAATTACTAGTCATTTAATGGATTCCCTAGTTATGGGTACAAATAACATAACAGTCGATGACATCAATAAAATTAATGCTCTAGCATATATTGCACCTGAAGGTTCTGACTTAGATATGTGTATGACTAAATACGCGGAAATTGTTACAGGTATAATTAATGACCCAAACAATATGGAATTAAGAGAAAAAGGTTTTAAATTTGTTCAAATATTTGTTACAAGTGCAAACAACTTTAATAACACTTTAAATAGTGAAACATTAATTCCCGAAAGCGAAATTAGTAATGTTTTAACTGGAGATGCCGCATTTGATGAAGCTGCTAAAGTATTAGATAATGCTGATTGGTATATAGCATATGATGGTGTTATTACACCTCTTTCATATATGATTTTTGCTCCAGGTGATGGTGATGATGAAGAATTTCAAAAATGGGATGATGTATTATCTACTGGCGAAAGACATTTAGATGCAATTAGAGGTCAAATTTGTGGAGATGCTTTAACATTAACAATGGAAAGTGGTGAATAATATGTATACCGAAGAACCAAGAAGAAGTATTGATTGGGGAAGTGTTTTAAAGAAAGGTTTATTAATCTTAGTAATTGCCTTAGTTATTTTCCTAATAGTTTGGTTATTTGTAAGAAATAATCACCCTACTAATATTAATGTAAACAATAATAACAATAATACTAATAATTCTACTAACAATAGTGGGCTTATTAATGACACGGACTTTTATACTAAAGAATTTATTGATAATTTCCGTTATTTCCATGATGATGCAAAAGAATATTTCTTAGTTAGTGAACTTCCTTCTGAAGGTCAAACTATTAAATATACATTACAAGAACTTATTGATAAAGGAATTATGTTACCATTTGGGTATGAAGGAAAAACTTGTGATGCAGAAGCCAGTTATGTAACTGTAACTAATACTAATGGTAAATATAATATGACTACTACTCTAGTATGTGGTACCGAAGTTGCTAAAACGACCATTGAACTTGGTTGTAATCAATTATGTGTAAGTGGTAATTGTAAAGTTGAAGTTGTTAATCCTGAAGATTTAACAAATGAATATAAATATAAACAAGCCTATACAGGTACTGAAAATGTATATGCTTGTCCTGCTGGTTATACTAAAAGTGGCAGTGGTAACAATACTATCTGTTTAAAAGGTGATGAAACAACAAAACCGGCCACTAAAGTGGTATCTTACAACTGTCCAACTGGTTATACTAAAAATGTAAGTGGTGATAAAGTAACATGTACAAAAGATACTAGTACAAGTGCTAAACCTATTGAAAAAGTTACTTATAGTTGTCCTAGTGGCTATTTAACTGAAGGAAATGATGAAACAAAATGTATTAAAAGTTCAAGTAACTTTAAAGAAGCAAATGTAAGTTATACATATACTTGTCCTAGTGGTACTGATTACCAAACAGGAAGTGGCTCTAATTTAAAATGTTATAAGAGTACAACGGTAAATGCTACAGCCAAATGTAGTCAAGGTACTTTAACTAATGGTAAATGTGTTATAAGTGGGACAACTACTACTCTAACACCTGTTAAAACTAATAGTTATGGATGCCCTAGTGGATATAGCGTTTATAGTGGTAGTGGATCATCTTTAAGATGTTATAGAAAAACAAGTAGTGGTTACTACAATTATTATTCATATCCTCATAATACTACTTACCAAGGATGTACTTATAGTGGAACTGTTTTACAATCTTGTGGAACAAATTGTTCAAAGAGAGTTTATGCTTATTATTGTGGAGCAACCTACTCTTATAAAAATGGTGTTGTAACCGGAACATCTTATAGTTGTCCAAGTGGTACTGATTACCATACAGGAAGTGGATCATCTCTAAAATGTTATAAGAATGCTACTCCAGAAAGAACTGTTAATCCAACTTATAGTTGTTCTAAAGGAACTTTAAGTGGAACTAGTTGTGTTGTTAAAGAAGGAACTTTACTTACAACTACCAAAACTCCAAGTTATAGTTGTGATGAAGGTTATGCCTTAAATGGTAATAGATGCTTCAAGAGAACTCAAGATGTAAAAGATGCAACTAAGAATACAACTTATAGTTGTCCTGCCGGATTTGAAGCTAAAGGTAGTGGAAAAAATATGACTTGTACATCAACTGGTAAAGATACGCAAAACTCTATTAAACATACCGAATATGTATGTGAAGCTGGTTATACTAAATTTGGTTTAGGAGAACTTGCTAAATGTACTAAAGGTAAAGTTGAATCAGTTAAACCTACTGTTAGTACTAAATCAGTAACTAAATATAGATATAAATGGAGTACTGAAGAAAGTCTACCAGGTTGGGAAAGAACCGGAGAAGTAAGACAAGTTAAAGCTAGTGTTACAAAATAACTAGCTTTTTTCTTTTGTAAAGTTAAGATTTTTTTAAGTTTTCTTTTTAAGTTTAGTGCTATAATTATTATAGGTGGTATAAATGACTAGAAGACAAAAGAAAAAAATTAAAAAATTATGTATTCTTATTTTATTTTTAATTGTAGTTGGAGTAATTATTTTCTTCTTAATTAAACTACTCTTTGGAGGAACTAATTCTTCTAAAGATTATAGTGATGAGGCTAACGCTGTAATAAGTGCAGAAAATTTAGAAAAAATATATAAGTTTGATTATTCTAAGACCTTAGAAAATATTTTAGAGAGTAAGGAATACAATGATAATTACTTAGAAGATTATTTAAAGATTGACTTTGTTGAAACTGATGATTTTGCGGATAAAGTTAATAAATATTTAAATATTGGTTATGAGGCAAGTGAGGTAAATAACATCTTTAAATTAAGTAGTAAGAATCAAGAGAAAATCTTAAATTTAAGTAAGCAAAAAGATTTTAGTGAGTATCTATCTTTTAGAAACTTTGATATCAATAATTTAGAAAGATATGAAGAATATAAAAAAGAAAATAAAGATGAAGATTTACAAACTGTGGTAACGCATGTTAATTTAAACTTAGATAAAGAATTTTATACAGATACGGAAAGAATTGAAAATCCTGATGAAATTACAACTCTAATTAATAAATTTCATTACGTTGATAAAGATTTTGTACCTAAAGATTTAGTTACTTTATTTGATAGTAAGAATGGGGCTAAATTAGTAAGAGTGGCCGCTGAAGCTTATGAGAAGTTTATTGAGGCTGCCAAAAATGATGGTATTACTTTAGAAAGTACCACGGCTTATCGTTCCTACTCTTTTCAAAATACCTTATACACTAATTATGTGGCCGAAGATGGTCAAGAAAAAGCCGATACTTATTCGGCTAGACCTGGAACAAGCGAACACCAATTAGGACTTGCCGTTGATTTAAATGATCCTAATGTAAGTGGTGCAAGGCTTGATGATAAAGACTTTAAATGGGTTAAAGAAAATTCTTACAAGTATGGCTTTATTTTAAGATATTTAGAAGAATTTGTTCCTGTTACTGGTTATATGGAAGAACCTTGGCATATTCGTTATTTAGGAGTAGATTTAGCTACTAAAGTATATAAATCGGGTCTTACTTATGATGAATATTATGATATGTATTTAAAAGAATATTAAAGGCTTAGGCCTTTTTTATTTGCTTATTAATTTTTGAAAACTAGCTGGATAATCTAGAGATACTTTTATTATTTCTTTACTTATGGGATGCTTAAATTCTAGAGAGTTAGCTTGTAAACATAATTCTTTAACATTTTTATTTTTAATATCACTATAGACTTTATCACCCACAATAGGATGATTTAGGCCTTTTAATTGCACTCTAATTTGATTTTTCTTACCTGTTTCAATATTTATTTTTAACAAACTATATAATTTATTTTCCTTTATTACTTCATAATTTGTAATAGCCAAATCCCCTACTTTGCTTTCATAAACAAAATGCGTTTTCGTTTCTTTTAAATGACTTACTAAAGTATCTTTCTTTTTATCTAAATGACCATAGACAATGGCTAAATAATCTCTTTTAACATTTGCCCAATTATCTTGAAGGATTCTTTTTACTTTTTCAGATTTAGCAAATAACACTAAACCTTGCGTATCTTTATCTAAACGATGAACAATAAATACTTTATTATTTTTATTTTGTTTCTTTAAATAATCACTTACTTTATGATATAAAGTATTATCTTTAACTTTATCCGTGCTAATAGTTAAAAGACCACTCTTTTTATTAACAATGATTATATCTTTATCTTCATAAATAATTTCTAACTTCTCTTTTTTCATAAAAATATTATAGCAAAAAGAAAAAAGTATTTCTACTTTTTACGGTTGTATTCCTTACATTTCTTTTCTAATAATTTAAAATTACAACATCTTTCAGCAATAGCGGGATTTAAAGTACCATCTATATATTTATCATATAGTTTCTTAGCCTTTTCATGTAAATTTTTACTATAACGATTTAACCAACTTAATTGCTTTTTTAATAAATTTAAATATTGTCGTTCATTATTATTGTCACTTTCCGCATTTAAATCAATATAAATAATATTATTATCCATAACTGGTAACATATTATTAAAATTGATTGCTCCCAGTTTTCCTCCATCAATTTTTAAAAAATCCATTTTAGAAATCATTTTAATATGTTTTGGCTTAGGACTAGATAAAGGAGCAAAATATTTAAATTTATTAACTGTAAATAGCACTCCCACAAATGGTCTTATTTTCTTTTTAGCAAAGTTATATGGTACTTTGTTATCAAATTCTCTTAAATAATCACAATATTTTTCATCTAATTGAACTATAAATAATTTTTCTTTCATTTTTCAACCCTCCTACAATTAAATTATATCACACGAACATAAGTATATCAAGCATTTTTGATACTGATTATAACAAAATAAAACTAGAGTGTGCTCTCTAGTTTCTTTTTTAAGTTCCTCTTAATGGTGGGAATCACCGCTTTTTTCGTTTCCTCTCAAAGTGGGAATCACTCGCTTTTTTGGTTTCCTCTTAATGAGTGGGAATCACTCGCTTTTTTAATATTATATGCCAAAAGGCACAACTTAATTACTTAAGTATCTATAATATACTGTATATTTCATTAAAAGTCAATTATTTTTTATCTTCTTTAACTTCCTTTTCAGGTAAAGCATCTTTTCTTGAAAGATTTAATCTACCTTTATTATCATGTCCTAAAGATTTAACCATGATTTCATCGCCAACTTTAACTACATCACTAGCTTTATTAACTCTCTTATTATCAAGTTGGGATACATGAACCATACCTTCGCATCCTGGCCATAATTCAACAAAACATCCAAAGTCTTCAACTTTTACGACTTTACCTGTATATATTTTACCAGTTTCAACTTCTTTAACGACATCTTCAATCATTTCACGAGTCTTTTTAATAATATCTTTATCACTATGGTAAATAATTACTCTTCCATCATCTTCTAAATCAACTTTAACGGCATTTTTATCATTAACCGTTTTAACATTACTAGCTTCAAGAATAATCTTGGTAATCATTTCGCCACCCCGACCAATGACATCTTTAATCTTTTCAGGATCAATATTGAATGTTTCAATCTTTGGAGCATAAGGACTTAATTCTTTTCTTGGTTCTGGAATAATGGTTTCATATAAATCTAAGATTTCTAAACGGGCTTTTTTAGCTTGTTCTAGAGCTTCTTTTAAAATACTTTTATTAACGCCATCAATTTTGATATCCATTTGTAAAGCACAAATACCTTTTCTGGTCCCCGCAACTTTGAAATCCATATCTCCTAAATGGTCTTCCATTCCTTCGATATCCGTTAGAATTACATATTTATTACCACTGGTAATTAAGCCCATGGCAATACCCGCAACGGGAGCCTTGATTGGAACACCGGCAGCCATTAAACTTAAGCATCCGGCACAAATACTAGCTTGACTAGATGAACCATTACTGCTTAAGATTTCACTTACGACTCTAATCGTGTAAGGGAATTCTTCTTCGGATGGAATAACTTGAAGGAGTGCTCTTTCTCCTAAAGCTCCATGACCAATTTCTCTTCTGCCAGGAGATCCATATCTTCCAGTTTCACCAACACTAAATTGAGGAAAATTGTAATGTAACATAAATCTTTTTTCTTCTTCTAAAGAAAGACCATCTAACATTTGACTTTCCCCAAGAGCCCCTAAAGTAGTAATTGATAAACTTTGGGTTTCTCCTCTTGTAAATAGCGCTGAACCATGGGTTCTTGGCAGTAAATCAATACTGGCACTTAAAGGTCTTATTTCATCTAGTTTTCTTCCAGCTGCTCTTAGTTTTTCTTTAACAATTATCTTTCTAAAGACTTCATAACGAACATTTTCATAAATCATAGATACTTTTGTCAAAAGTTCTCTTAACTCATCATCTTTTAAAGTATCTTTATTTGCATCTTCATATTCTTTTAATAAATTTGCTTTTATTTCATCTAATCTATCATACATTTCGTTATGGTCAATAATGTGTAAGGCTTCATTTAAATCACTTTCACATTTGCTTCTTACTTCTCTTTCTAAACTTTCTTCAATTTCTAGTTTAGAATATTCCATTTTTTCTTCGCCAATTTCTTTAATGATTTTTTCTTCAAATTCGACTAATTTCTTAACAGCTTCATGACCAAATAGAAGAGCCTCTAACATATCCTTTTCCGATACTTCTTTAGCCCCAGCTTCCACCATATTAATGGCATCTTTAGTTCCCGCAACGGTTAAGTCAATATCACTTTCTTCAGCTTCTTTAACTGTTGGGTTTATGACAAACTTACCATTAACTCTTCCTACTTTTACGGCCGCAACAGGACCATTAAATGGTATTTTACTAATGCATGTAGCAAGTGATGAACCAAAAAGGGCGGCAAGTTCCGGAATATTATCTTGATCAACACTTAAAACGGTATTAACAATTTGGACTTCATTACGAAAGTCTTCTGGAAATAAGGGACGCATTGGTCTATCAATCATTCTGGCTGCAAGTGTCGCATTATCTGTAGGTCTTCCTTCTCTTTTAATAAATCCCCCTGGTATTTTACCTACGGAATATAATTTTTCATTATATAAAACCATTAATGGGAAAAAGTCGGATAAAACGTTAACATTGTCTGATACAACAGCGGTACTTAAAACAACGGTATCTCCTACTCTTACTAAAACACTACCATGAGCTCTTTTAGCTAGTTCACCATGTTCGACAACAATCTTTCGACCATAAAAATCCATTTCAAATACTTTTTTCATTATCTAAACCTCTTTCCTATTATATAAAAAGACACTAAAAATCTTTTTTGTGCCTTTACTTTCTTAAATTTAATTTTTTGATTATTTCCCGATAACTTACAACATCGTTTTCTTTTAAGTAGTTAAGTAATTTCTTTCTTCTTCCTACTTTCATAAGTAATCCTCTTTTTGAATGATAATCATGTTTATGTTCTTGCATATGTTCAGTTAAGTTGTTAATTTCATTTGTTAAAATTGCTATTTGAACTTCGGCAGAACCACAGTCTTTAGAATTTTTCGCAAATTCTTTGATTATCTTTGCTTTTGCTTCTTTTGATAAAGCCATTTTTACATCTTCCTTTCTAATAATTGGTTTAAACTGAGACGAAAATCGGAAACTTTTTCATCTAAGTAAAAACTTCAATAATAATTATATTATAAAACCGGCAAAAAGTAAACAAAAACCTGCAAAAAAGGCTAATTTATTTTAGTTTACAAAACGGACGATTAATGTTAAAATATTAACTACAAGGAGATAATATTTATGAATAATATAGGTTATAATTTAAAAAGAATTAGATTACTTAAAAAAATGTCTTTAAAAGAGGCCAGTAAACTACTTAATATGTCGGCCCCAGCTGTTTGTAAATATGAAAAAGGATTGATTATTCCAAACTCAACCAAAATAATTGAATTTGCCAAAGCTTATAATGTTAAAACAACAGAAATATTAAAAAATTATAAGGAACCGAAAATTAAGTTTACCTCTTTTCGAAAGAAAAGAAATATCAGTGGCCAAAAACTGGAATTATTAAAAGAAACTATTAAAGAAGAAGTAGCTAAATATTTTGAAGTATTAAGTATGTGTGATATTACTAAAAAGAAAAACAATTTAAAAAATTATGATTGCTATACTTTAGATGATGCCGAAAATATTGCTTATAAATTTAGAAGTGATTATAATTTAACTACTACTCTTCCCGTATCCAATATAATAAATGTTTTAGAAAATCTAGGAATTATTATTATTAGTATTAAGAATCCTGATTATCTTTTTGAAGGCTTTGATGGTTTTAGTGAAATAATTGAAGGCCTACCTGTTATTGTTATTTTAGATGGTCAAAAAGATGGCACAAGACAAAGATTTACAATTGCTCATGAACTTGGACACTTAATCTTAAATATTCAAAATAAAGATATGGAAGAAAAATTAGTTAATCGCTTTGCCAGTGCCCTATTAATGCCGGAAGAGGCCATTAAAAAGGAATTTGGTACTCAAAGAGGAAGTATTAGTTTTTATGAATTAGAGGCCTTTAAGAATGAATACAAGGTTAGTTTTACGGCTATTATTCATAGATTAAACGATTTAAATATTATTTCAAACTATCTTTATAAAAATTTAACTACCTTTTTTAATAAAGATAATGGTTTAAAAGATAAAAATCCTATTATGCCTGAAAAATCTTATCAATTTAAAAGACTAGTATGTAAATTAGAAGCCGAAAATATTATTACTTTAAATAAAGCTTGTGAACTTTTAGATGTTACCATAAATGAATATAACCAAGAAAATTATAATTACTGATACTAATATAATAACTGATTTAAGTATTTCCAATATTTTAAATAAATTTGTAAGTTTAGACAATGTTTATATTAGTGATTTAATAAAATATGATGAAATAAATAATCAAACTGGAGACTTAGAAGTTATAAACAAATTTAAAGTAATTAAATCAAGTGATAAAGATATTATAGATGCTCTTAGCATCAACAAAAAAGAAGTTAAACTATCTATTTATGATGCTAACAATTTTGTCTTAGCTAAAAAACACAACGGGATATTAGCAACTGGAGATAGTAAATTAAGAAATTACGCTATGAAAAACGGAATCCCTGTCATAAGAACTTTAAAAATAATTGAATTATTATTAGATAATAAAATAATTAGTAAAGAAGAAAGTTTAAATGCTTGTAATCTTTTAAAAAATAATACTTTTACGAGAATACCTATAAAAGATATTGATAATTTAATAAACAAATTAAAAAAGGAATAGCCAATTTTTATTCCTTTATTTTAATAATTAATCTTCCCTCATTATTTTTAAAATTATATAAGGCTATTTCTTCTTCATTTAATTTAAATAAAACATAACCATTATAATCTAAATTTAATTTATTACCATTAAGAACTAAATGCAAAATATTCCGATTATTTTCTAAATTAACTTGAGTTACCTCTAGAACATCTTCGATATTTAAACTTTTATATTGCTTATTTTGAATCTCTTCTAAAGTATATGCCTCTTCTAATTTAAACTTACCTTGTCTAGTTCTTACTAAACTTGACATTACTCCAATCGTATTTAAGTTCTCACAAATAGTTTGAATTAAACTTCTTATATAAGTTCCTTTACTAACTACACATCTAAATTTAATTATATTATCTTGATAATCTAAAAGTTCTAATTCTTTAATAAATACTTTATTTTGGGGAAGGTCTACTTTCTTACCTTCTCTAGCATATTCATATAATCTTTTGCCATTTACATGTACGGCGGAATATAAAGGTATAGTTTGGTTATACTCCCCAAGTAAAGAATTGAATACTTTAATAATTTCATCTTTATTTATTTTGGAAACTTCTCTTTCTTCAGTTATATTACCTGTAATATCTAAAGTATCCGTATTCATTCCTAATTTAATTTCACTTATATATTCTTTTTCTTCACTAGTTAGGATACTAGCAAGTTTAGTATATTTTCCTACCAAACAGACTAATACTCCTTCTGCCATTGGGTCTAGTGTTCCGGTGTGTCCAATTTTTTTAGTTCCTAATATTTTACTTAATTTATTAACGACATCCCGGCTAGTTAAACTAGCACTTTTAGAAATAACAATTATTTTATTCATTTGAGACCTCTAAAGGTTTTGATAAAAGATAAGTAATATCATCGAGTTCTATTTTGTTAGCATCTTCCTTAAAACCTAATCTATCTAAAAGTAATAATAATTTTACCTCTTTAAAAGGAACTTCAACTGACATTGTGGCATAATCACCTTCATAATAAGACATTAAAAAGTTAAGGGCTTTTTCCCAAATAAATTTTATTTTATCTTTATTTTTTACCTTTAAAACTAATTCTTTTAACCTAACATTATTTTTAGTTAACTCTATTCTTCCTAAACCAATTAATTTATGTTTATTAAAAACTTCAATAACCCATATGTTTTCAGCATTTTGAATTTGATCTAACACTTCTTTTAATTTAGAAGAATTAGGTGATACCTCTAAAACATCTTTTTTGGGTTTTAGATAATTTTTACTTTTGATAACTTCTAAGTAAGCATCATAAAAATCATAACCATAGATAGTTGTAAATAACTTGTGATATAAATTAAGAATTTGTTTTTCTTGGTGTTTGTTTAAAATTACATTCTTAACTATTTTAAAATTTATATTTTTTAATTTCATAAACTCCCTTAACTTTGATGTAAATTATTAATTATTTTTTCTATTTTCGTAGCGTATTCAATAGATGTATCATATTCAAAATGCAGACTTGGTATACATCTTACATCATTTAATACTTTAGCTAAACATCCTCTTAAATAAGGAGATGCTTCATTCATTTCTTTTTCTAAAGCTTTATGAGGTATTTCACTAATACTCGTAAAATAAACTTTAGCATAACTTAAATCTTTTGAAGTATCAACAGCGGTTAAAGTTATCGTTTTAAATAATTCATCTCTAGTTTCAGTTAAGATTATATTACTTAAATATTTTAAAATATCTGAATTTAATCTTTCGATTTTATGACTAGCCATGTTGAACCTCAACTAATTCATAAACTTCTAAAGTATCTCCTTCTTTAATATCATTATAAGATTCTAAAGTAATTCCACATTCAAAACCTTTTTTCATTTCTTTGACACTTTCTTTACCTCTTTGTAAAGTAGCAATTTTATCGGTACAAACAACTATGCCATCTCTTACTAGACGAACACTAGCATTACTTTTAACAATGCCGTCTGTTACGTAACAACCAGCAATATTACCAATTTTAGAATATTTAAATATTTTTCTAATTTCGACAGTGCCAATGATTTTTTCTTCATATTCTGGGTCTAACATACCATTTAAAGCTTGTTCCATTTCCTCAACTAATTTGTAAATAATGGTGTAAAGACGAATGTCAACATTATATTCTTTAGCAATTTCTTTCGTAATATTACTTGGTACGACATTGAAACCAATAATAATGGCATTTGAAGCATTAGCTAAAACAACATCACTTTCGGTAATCGTCCCAATACCACTTCTAATGATTTTAATAACAACATCGCCAACTTTAATTTTTTCTAAAGCCCCTTTAACAGCTTCTTCACTACCTCTAACATCGGCTTTTAAAATTATATTAACTTCTTTTTGTCCACCTTCAATTTGTTTAAATAAATCATCTAAAGAAACAATATCTTTTTTATATTTAGAAGCATTTAAATTCTTTCTTTTATTGGCTATTTCTTTAGCTTTAGCTTCCGTTTCAAAAGCCATAAATTTATCACCCGCGGATGGATTATCAGAAATACCGGTAACCTCAACAGGAGTTGAAGGTCCGGCTTGGGCAATGTTTTCCCCTAAATCATTTTTCATCGTTCTTACTTTGCCAAAGAACTCTCCAACAACTATTGGGTCTCCTATTCTTAAAGTACCATTTTGAATAATGAATGAGGCAATACCACCCACATTTTTATCAAGTCTAGATTCAATAACGGAACCACTTGCATAACGATTTGGATTAGCTTTATAATCGTTAATTTCAGCGATAGTTTCGATGGTTTCTAAAAGTAAAGGAACCCCTTCACCAGTCTTGGCTGAAATATTTATAAATGGTGTATCTCCACCCCATGCCTCTGGAGTAATACCTCTTTCAGTCATTTCGGTTAAAATTCTTTCGACATTAGCATCTGGTTTATCAATTTTATTAACAGCCACAATGATTGGAACGCCCGCACTTTTCGCATGGTCAATAGCTTCTTCTGTTTGGGGCATAACGCCATCATCAGCAGCCACAATAATAATAACGATATCGGTTACACTAGCTCCTCTTGCCCGCATTTCGGTAAATGCTGCATGGCCTGGAGTATCAATGAAGGTAATTAAATTACCATTATGATTAATTTGGTAAGCGCCAATATGTTGGGTAATTCCTCCAAATTCTTTATCAACAACATGAGAATGTCTAATATAGTCTAAAAGCGTTGTTTTACCATGGTCAACGTGTCCCATAATCGTAACGATTGGAGGTCTTTTAACTAAATCTTCTTCTTTATCAATGATTTCAAATTCTTCAAAATTCGCTAAATCTTGCGTTTCTTCTTTCTTTAAAGTTTTATGATAATCTAAAGTAACAATTTCGGCATTTTCAAAATCAATTTCTTGATTTAAATTAAGCATTAAACCTAAACTCATTAATTTTTTAATAATATCAGTGCCACTGACATTTAAGCTATTAGCTAAATCATTAACGGTCATACCTTCTTTATAAAGAATAATATTATCATTAACTTCTTCATTACTCATTAATTTTTCTTTATGTTTATACATTTCTTTCTTTAAAGTATTATAGTTATCTTTGTTTTCATCCGAACTATCTTTTTTCTTTAATTTTTGCTTCTTAGAAGAATCACTTTCCATAATATTTTTGCTTTCCATGATATCTTCTACGATATTATCAACCAGTTCATCTTCTTCATAAGTAATTTCATCATCCGTACTAATTAGATTTAAAACACTATCTAAGATAACTATAGAATCATCATCAAGAAAATCATCTCCACTGGTCGCTTTGATACCTAGTTCCGTACATTTCTTTAAGACTTCCGCTACGGATAAATTTAAATCTTTAGCATATTCTTTAACCGTCATTTTTTATTCTCCTTTCTTATAATAAATTATTTAATTCATCATATATTTCATCATTAACTTCTACTTCTAGCACTTTATCTAAAATTTTACTATTCTTCGCTTTTAAAAATATATCTTTATCTTTTTTTAGATAAGCACCTCTTCCATTCATCTTGCCTGTTAAATCAACATGAACGTTTCCTTCTTTATCGCGAACTACTCTAATTAAATCTCTTTTTTCACATTTTTCCCGACTGACTATGCAGGTTCGCATCGGAATTTTTCTCTCTTTCATATAATTTTATTTATTTCCTTCCTCATTTATTTGAGATAAAGTTTTAATTTCTAATTTATATTTAGTTAGTTTACTGGCAAGTTTAATATTACTTCCTTTTTTACCAATCGCAAGAGATAAATTATCATCTGTCACAATGGCTAAAGCTTCTTTTTTCTCTTCATTGGTTATATTAACAATAACATTTTTAGCAGGACTTAAGGCATTAGCAATAAAAGTAGCAGGATCTTCATCATATAAAACTAAGTCCACTCTTTCCCCATTAAGTTCTTTTAGAATGCTTGCTATACGGCTTCCTTTTTCCCCAATACAAGAACCAATGGCATCAATTCTTTCATTAGTTGAATATACCGCAACTTTACTACGATTACCCGCATCTCTAGCAACACCATATAAAACAATGTCCCCACTTTGTAATTCGGGAATAAATGACTCAAATAATCTTTTAACAAAACCATAGTGTTTTCTTGAAACCATAATAACTGGTCCTTTAGTGCCATTTTCAACTTTGGTTATATATACTCTTATATTAGAGCCCATCTTAATAGTTTCGCCAGGAATTATTTCACTCTTTGGTAAAATACCTCTTGTTCTTCCTAAATCAATATAGTAGTTTCTTTGGTCTTCCATCGCCACTAAACCTAGCATAAGTTCATATTCTTTGTCGGCAAATTCCGCAATTATGCTTTCTTTTTCGGCTTCTCTTATTTTTTGGGTTACTACTTGTTTCGCTGTTCCAGCCGCTACTCTTCCAAAATCTTTTGGTGTAACTTCCTTTTCAATTGTATCCCCAATTTTCGCATTTGGATCAATCTTTAAGGCATCTTCTAAAAGAATTTGCGCATCAATATTAATCTTAGGAGGATTTACCGTAACATTTCCTTCTTCATCAACTACTTCTTCCCCTTCATCAATTTCCGGTACCACAACTAAATAAGAATAAACTTTAATATCTCCTGTTTCTCTATTAATATCTACTCTTACATTAGTCTTTGAATCAAAATTTTTCTTATAAGCTGTTTGTAATGCTAAAGTCATTGCTTCAAAAACTACATTAGCACTAATATTTTTTTCTTTAACTATTGCATCTAATGCTTTAATAAATGCTTTACTGTCCATAATTTAACCTCTTTCCTTACTAATTACATCTAAAATGTATTCATTATCACATATATCATATTCATCTACAATGGGGTTTATTATATTGGTAGCCATCACTATACCATCTAAATCAATTCCCCCAACTTTATCTAGTTCAACGGTTAAAAAAGTATATTTACCTTTTTTCTCTAAAAAGATATCGGTAACCATAATTTCTTTCTCTGATAAAGCCTTATCTATTGCTCCTCTTAAATCCTCTAACACTTTTTCTTCTTCACCTCTTTTATAAATAAAAGCGGGATATTATGTCCCACTTAAATCTGCAATTGTATTATACCAAAGTTTTTATTTTTACACAACCCAAAAGTTATTTAAGATTAAATAAAATTGAAAGTGCCCGGTTTTTTAGGGATGAGCAATAAGTCATTAAAACAACTTAATAATCCTTCCCC
>CANRGQ010000018.1 GCA_947630195.1 uncultured Bacilli bacterium | reverse complement strand
AGCAAATCTTCCTAAAATTCTTTTTTCTACTTTCAATTACGGAACCATCTTTATCATTTATTAAATCATAAACAACAACACCTTGCATTGAACCACAATCGTGTTCTTTAACAATAATATCTTGTGCTACATCAACAAGTCTTCTTGTTAAGTAACCAGAGTCTGCGGTACGTAATGCCGTATCGGCAGAACCTTTTCTTGAACCATGGGTTGATAAGAAGAATTCAGATACGGATAAACCTTCCATAAAGCATGAGGTAATCGGAATTTCTACGGTTGTACCATCTGGTTTGGCCATTAAACCACGCATACCAGCAAGTTGAGTAAAGTTCGAAATCTTACCACGAGCTCCACTATTCATCATCATGAAGATTGGGTTTTTGAAATCATCTTTAGCAATTGCAGCAAGAGCATCTTTAACTTGATCAGTTGCTTCAGACCAAATTTGAATAACACCATTATATCTTTCTTGTTCGGTAATTAAACCTTTTTGATATTGTTTGTTAATCTTATCAACTCTCTTTTTAGCTTCGGCAATAATTTCATCCTTCGCATCACTTCTTACAACATCGGCAGCAGATACGGTAATACCCGCAATTGTTGAATATTTAAATCCTTGATCTTTTAATTTATCAAGCATTACTGATGTTTCAGTAGTTTTATATCTTTTGAATACTTGCGCAATAATTTGACCTAATGTTTTTTGAACAAATGGTCCCACTAGAGGCATTTTTTTGATTTCTTCTTCTAAGTTAGTTCCCATACTTAAGAAATATTTACTTGGGGTAATACCTTCAATATTTTCTTTTGTACCTTCATTTAGATATGGGAATGTATCTGGTAAAATTTCATTAAATTTAATTTTACCAACGGTTGTAACTAAATATTTATCTTGTTGTTCTTCGATAAATAATTTATGTTTAAATGATCTTACTGGAATTGCAATTCTTGTATGTAAATCAATTTCTCTTCTTTCATAAGCCATTAGGGCTTCATTACAATCTTTATAAGCTTTACCTTCGTTTCTACCACCAGCTTCTTCCATGGTAAGATAACAATTACCTAACACCATATCTTGGCTTGGAGTAACGATTGGTTTTCCATCTTTTGGATTTAAGATGTTATTAGCACCAAGCATTAAGATACGAGCTTCCGCTTTAGCTTCTTCCGATAATGGAACGTGAACAGCCATTTGGTCACCATCGAAGTCGGCATTAAAGGCTGTACATACAAGTGGGTGTAAACGAATAGCTTTACCACCAACTAATTTTGGCTCAAAAGCTTGAATACCAAGTCTATGTAGCGTTGGGGCTCTATTAAGCATTACAGGATATTCTGTAATAACATCTTCAACGATATCCCAAACACATTCATCTCTAGCTTCAATTAATTTTTTAGCACCCTTAATGTTATGAGCTAAACCTCTTTCCACTAAACCATGAATAACATGAGGTTTAAATAATTCAATAGCCATTTCTTTTGGTAAACCACATTGATACATCTTAAGATTTGGTCCAACAACGATAACAGAACGACCAGAATAGTCAACTCTCTTACCAAGTAAGTTTTGACGGAATCTTCCTTGTTTACCTTTTAACATACTAGATAAACTCTTTAATGGTCTATTAGAAGCCGCCGTAATACTTCTTCCCCTTCTACCATTATCAAATAAAGAGTCAACAGCCTCTTGAAGCATTCTCTTTTCATTTTGAACAATAATAGTTGGAGCTCCGAGTTCTAGTAATTTCTTTAAACGGTTATTTCTATTAATAATTCTTCTATATAAATCATTTAAATCACTAGTAGCAAAACGACCACCATCAAGTTGAATCATTGGACGTAATTCTGGAGGAATAACTGGAAGAACAGTTAAAACCATCCATTCAGGTTTATTGCCTGATTCTTGGAATGATACTAGAGCATCTAATCTTTTAACAAGACGAATTCTCTTTTGACTAGTCGCATTTTCAAGTTCGGCTCTTACATTCTCTATTTCTTTATCAATATCGACTCTTTTAAGTAATTCTTGGATAGCCTCAGCACCCATTCCTACTTTAAAAGTATTACCATATTTTTCATAATAGGCTCTATATTCTTTATCAGATAAAGTTTGTTTTTCTTCTAGAGGAACATTTCCTGGGTCAATTACCACATAACTAACGAAGTATAATACTTCCTCTAAATCTCTTGGACTCATATCAAGTACTAAGCCCATTTTAGAAGGAACACCTTTAAAGAACCAGATGTGAGAGCATGGAGCGGCAAGTTCAATATGCCCCATTCTCTCTCTTCTTACTTTAGAACGTGTAACTTCAACACCACAACGATCACAAACAACATTTTTATATCTTAATCTTTTGTATTTACCACAAGAACATTCAAAATCTTTGGTAGGTCCGAATATTTTTTCACAAAATAATCCGTCTCTTTCAGGTTTTAATGTACGATAGTTGATAGTTTCTGGTTTTTTTACTTCTCCATAAGACCAACTACGGATTTTCTCTGGAGACGCAATACTAATTTTAATACCTTTAAATTTACTTACATCTATCATTATTCCACCTCAATATCTTCTTCTAATTCTTCACCAGGAAATTCTAAATCATCTAATGAGTCTTCTTCCTCAACTTCTTCCTCTTCTTCAACTGGAGTAAAAGGTTCTTCTCCTTCAGGAGCCTCCGGAAGTTCAATTTCCTCAATTCTAAATGGTTCATTGTCATCTTCATCTTCTTCAATATCTTTAAATTCTAAGACATTGTCATCATTATCAACAACTTGAACATCTAATCCTAGAGCTTGGAATTCTTTAACTAATACTCTAAATGATTCAGGAACACCAGCTTGATTTACAAGTTTACCTTTAACTAAGGCTTCATAAACTTTAACTCTTCCCACTATATCATCGGCTTTAACAGTTAAGATTTCTTGAAGAACGTGAGCAGCACCATAAGCATATAAGGCCCAAACTTCCATTTCTCCAAATCTTTGACCACCGAATTGGGCTTTACCACCAAGTGGTTGTTGTGTAACTAGTGAGTAAGGTCCAGTGGCTCTCGCATGTAGTTTATCATCAACCATGTGGTGAAGTTTAACCATATACATAACACCAACTGAAATTCTTTGGTCAAATGGTTCACCGGTTCTTCCGTTATATAGAACAGTCTTACCATCTGGATCCATTCCCGCTTCTTTCATTTCTTCTTGAATATCTTCCCAAGAAGCACTATCGAATACTGGCGTTGCATAATGAACACCTAATTTTTTACCAGCCATTCCTAAGTGTAATTCTAGGATTTGACCGATATTCATACGAGATGGAACCCCAAGTGGGTTTAACATTATATCAACTGGACGACCATCTGGTAAGTATGGCATATCTTCTTCTGGTAAGATAAGAGAAATAACACCTTTATTACCATGTCGACCAGACATTTTATCACCAATTTGAATTTTTCTCTTTTGAATAATATATACTCTTATTACTTTTGATACTCCTGGTTGTAATTCATCACTATTTTCTTTAGTATAAACTTTAACATCATGAACAACACCACCAGCACCATGTTCAACTCTTAGAGAGGTATCTCTTACTTCTCTTGTCTTTTCACCGAAAATGGCATGAAGTAATTTTTCCTCACTTGTAAGTTCTTGAACACCTTTTGGCGTAACTTTACCAACTAGAATGTCGCCTTCTTTAACTTCAGTACCAATTTTAACAATACCATCAGCATCAAGGTTTTTACGAGCATCTTCTCCAACATTTGGAATATCTCTCGTAATTTCTTCAGGTCCTAATTTTGTATATCATAGTGATCTATATGTAAACTTGTATACACATCATCTTTTACTAATCTTTCATTTAAAATAACAGCATCTTCATAGTTATAACCATTATAAGTCATGAAAGCAACAGTCATATTTTTACCTAAAGCAAGTTCACCTTTTTCAGTAGATGGACCATCGGCAATAACTTGACCACGATGAACTTTATCACCCTTTTTAACTAATGGATGATGGTTAATAGAACTAGATGCATTACTTCTTTCAAAGTTGGCTAAATGATATGTATCACTACCATTTTTAACTTTAACAACAATTTTTAAGCCATCGGCATATTCAACTACACCATCGGCTTTACAAACGATAGTGGAACCAGAATCACGAGCCGCAATCCACTCAACACCAGTACCAACAATTGGCGCTTCACTAGTTAAAAGTGGCACTGCTTGTCTTTGCATGTTAGATCCCATCAAAGTTCTGTTAGCATCATCGAATTCCAAGAATGGAATACAACTTGTTGTAACAGATACAACTTGACTAGGCGCCACGTCAACAAAGTCTACTAATTCTTTTTTAACCATAACGTTATCACCATTGTGACGAACTAAAATTTCATCATCAATAATGGCATTTTTATCATCTAATTTAACTGTGGCTTGACTGATATATAAATCTTGTTCTTCGTCAGCAGTCATATAAACAATTTCATCTTTAACAACGCCATTTTCTACTTTTCTATAAGGAGTCATAATGAAACCATATTCATTAATTTTCGCATAACCAGCAAGACTGGTAATAAGTCCAATGTTTTGACCTTCTGGTGATTCAATTGGACAAATTCTTCCGTAGTGAGATGAGTTAACATCTCTTACTTCCATACCAGCACGCTCTCTTGAAAGCCCGCCTGGCCCTAAACTTGATAAACGTCTTTTATCAGTAAGTTCGGCGATTGGGTTAATTTGATCCATGAACTTAGATAATTGGCTTGATCCAAAGAATTCTTTTAAAGCTGCCGTTACTGGACGAATGTTTATTAAAGTTTTAGGAGTAATATTTTCAACTTCTTGCGTTGTCATTCTTTCTCTAATAACTCTTTCCATTCTAGAAACACCAGTTTTAAATTGATTTTGAATTAACTCACCAACTTGACGAACACGTCTATTTCCTAAGTTATCTATTTCATCAGTATTACCAATTTCATCATGTAAATTTAAATAGTATGATACAGCAGCATAAATATCCGGAATAGTAAGTCTCTTTTCATCTATACTTGTATCAATACCAATAATTTTTATAGTTTTCTTATTATCATTTTTATCATATACTAAAACTTCTTGAATCTTATTATAATCATCAAGTTCCATATTAGTTATAGTTTCTTTTAAATTGTAACCTTTTTCTAAAGCTGCTCTTATTTCTGGAAGAATTTCTTTAGTTACTAAAGTACCTTTGGCAGCTACTACATTTTTACCATCTTTAATGTCTTCTGCTAAAGTACAACCAACTAAACGGTCACAAACATTTAATTTCTTATTAAATTTATATCTTCCTACTTTTGCTAAATCATAACGGAAACGATCAAAGAATCTCGTTATTAATTGGTTTTTGGCACTATCTAGAGTTGCAGGTTCACCTGGTCTTAATTTTTCATAAATTTCAATTAAGGCTTCATCAGTATTTTTCGTACTATCTTTTTGAATCGTATTTTCTAAGAATTCATTCTCACCAAAAACACTAATGATATCTTCATCACTAGATAAACCAATTGCTCTTAAGAATGTTGTTACCGGAACTTTTCTTGTTCTATCAATTCTTACGTAAACAACATTTTTAGCATCTGTTTCAAACTCTAACCAAGTTCCTTTATTCGGAATAACTTCTCCCGAAATAATATGACGACCATTTTTATCTATTTCTTTTTTAAAATAGATAGATGGACTACGAACAAGTTGAGAGACAATAACTCTTTCGGCACCATTAATAATAAATGTACCAGCCTCCGTCATTAAAGGCATATCCCCAAGGAATATTTCTTGTTCTTTTACTTCTCCTGTTTCATGAATGAATAATCTTGCTTCTACTTTTAAAGGAGAGGCATAGTTTACCATTCTTTCTTTTGCTTCCTTAATAGAATATCTTGGTTCTTCAAAAGAATAATCCCCAAATTCTAAGGAAATATTTCCCGTAAATGATTCCACAGGAAATAAATCATCAAAAACTTCTCTAATTCCTTTGTCTAGAAAGTCTTGATAACTTTTCTTTTGAATTTCTAATAAGTCTGCAAGTTCAAGTGTGTTTTTAGATTTTGCAAAGCTTCTTCTTTCACGATAATCTCCAAATTTTAAGGTCTTATAAGCCACGATATCACCCCTATACATTTTTTTAAATTTGAAAATTCGAACATGTCACCAATTTATAATTTTATCAACATTTGACTATGAAGTCAATAAATTTTTGGCAGAAATTACCCAAAACCCTTTACTTTTTGCAATAATTCCACAACTGCTTGACTTTTCAAGCACTTTTTTGACACTTTTCGCCCCTTGATCTTTGGATATAACAAACCAAAGTTCCCCATCTTTATTTAATCTTGCTAATCCCCCTTCTAAAAATTCCATTAAAACTTTTTTACCCGCTCTAATGGGAGGATTAGTAATAATTAAATCATATTTTTTATCTACTCCCTCATAGATGTTTCCTTCTACGCATGTACAATCCACTTTATTTTCTTCAATATTCATTTTACATAAATGCACCGCTCTTTTATTTATATCAATCATATCGACATGCTTATTTAAGATTTTACTTAAAGTAATGCCAATAAAACCATAACCACAACCAATATCTAAAATACTATTTACTTCTTTTTTATTTGTAGCTAAAAAAGTTTTAACCAAAAATAAACTAGCATAATCTATTCTATTTTTCGAAAAAACTCCATTATCACTTTTAAACATAAAATCATATGCATCCAATGAAAATTTTATGCATCTAATTTCACTTTTTAAATTTTCCGGATTGGTAAAATAATGTTCCAATTCTTTTCCCCGTTTCTTGTATAGTTAGTATAACACATTTCTTTGCTTGTATCAAGTGTTAATCACACAAAGAATAATCAAATCCTAAATCTTTTTTCATTATAATATTTTTATTATTACAGGATAGAATATTAAATTTATCAAGTTCATAGATGTTATAATCATCTTCACTCTTAACTAAAGCATCCTTTATTAAATCTTCAAAAGTAAACTTCCCATCTTTTAAAACGTAATCGAGTTCATAATTACCGACATCGTAATTGACAAAAACATCATCAATACAAACGGTATAAAAATTATCCGTATACTCTTTTAAAGATTTATCACAAGTATTACTTTCAATAACCTCTAATTTATAATGACTATACAAATCATTATCTTCGACTTTCGTATTAATAAGTGTTAACTCTTCTTCGTTTTTCTTAAAATTATCTAAAAGACCCACTACGGTTATATAATCATATATTTTATAATTTTTTATTTCTTCTTCATTTAAATATATAACTAATTTACTTTCATCATTAAATTTAACATAACCATTGATATCTTTATCGGAAGTTGTATATTCTTGCATTTCAATTTTACTTTTTCCAATTATTTTACTAATCTTACCCGTAACCTTAATAAACTTATGGCTATATTTTTTATATGAAGTTGAAGGCTCCGCTAGAAGAGTGTTAATATCCATGTCATTCATTAATTTAGTATCACAGGCAAAATTCATTTGATATTCATTATCAAAGATATATTCATCTTCACATTTATATACGCGGTAAAATAAACTATTATATACCGATACATCTTTATTCATTTTATTTTCCAAAATATAAATAGGACTCATATCTAAAGTATAGGTTTTAATATAATCTAGGCTATAAGTAAATACCAGTAATAAAATAGGTAAATAAATAAGCCAAAATAAACCTACCTTTTTTAAAGTTACTAAATAAATATCAAATAACATTATGCCCACTACTAAAGAGATTAATTTTAAAATGGTATAAACATTTATAAAAAAAGGAACAGTTATTAAAATTAAACTAACTATTAAAATTATTATATTTTTATTTTTCATACTATCACACTTCTATTATAACCTAAAAAATATATAAAAACAAAAAAGATTAGCATTTGCTAACCTTTTATTTACTAAATTTTTACTTATTAGTTTAAAGCATCTTTTAATTTGCTTCCTGCTTTAAATGAAGCAACTGTCTTTGCAGGAATTTTTAAAGGTTCTTTAGTTAGAGGGTTAATACCTTCTCTAGCAGCTCTTTTTTTAGCACTAAAAGTACCAAAACCAACTAAAGTAACTTTTCCTTCCTTTTTAAGTCCAGTAGTTACACCTTCAAATACAGCATCTACTGCTCTAGCAGCGGCAGCTTTTGAAAGTTCTGCTCTTTCAGCAACGATTTCTACTAATTCTTGTTTAGACATGTTTCTTACCTCCTCATATTCGTTTTTAAACAACATCTAATTGTTTCGGACGTATTGTCCTCACATATTAAGATTATCAAAAAAATTTATTAAAATCAATAAAAAATATTAAAAAATTGCGATATTATCGCAATTTTACTCTTAAATTAACTTATTTTTGACATATTTTCCTTATAAAACAATGGCAATTAAGTTATTAGAGCCCTTATTAACAATCTTTGTAACGGTATTTGAAAGTTTGAAACGGGTATTTTCAGGCATCATATTTAGCTTAGCTTGAATGCCTTCGCCGACAATAACCTCTAAACTACGACCAAAGATTTCACTTTTCCAAATACTACTTGGGTCTGTTTCATAATCTTTCATTAAATAATCGATTAATTCTTTACTTTGTAACTCACTTCCAATAATTGGTTCAAATGTACTTTCCACATCCACTTTCATTAAATGAATACTGGAAGCAATCGCTTTTAATTTAACGCCATAACGGCTTCCTTGTTTCACTATTTCTGGGGTTTCTAACTTCATATCCTTTAAAGTTGGATAAACTATGCCATAACCAGTTGTTTTGGCTTGTTTCATCGCACTTCTAATCATTTCAGTTTCTTCTTTGTTTTCTTTATATGTCGCAAATATCTTTAATAGTCCTGCTTTCGTTGTCGCACTTTCCCCCATGAAACTTTTTAAAGTCACATTATATAATTCATTTGGACTTTCTAGATTAATGGTTACGGTTCCACTTGCCGTATCTAACTCACTAATATAAGCTTTCGAAATATATTCACTATCTTCAAAATGACTCGTAATATAATCAATATCTTTGACCTTAGAAACACTTACGACACTTTCTTTAATCTTATCTAAATAGTGGGCCTTAATTTCATTAGTATTTGGAAGAACGTGAACCCACTCAGGCATATTAACTAAAATATCTAAAACCGGGAATTCATATAAAGCTTCTTTTAAGATATTCATGATTTCTTTTTCATTCATGGCTTCCACATTAATTGGCATAACCGGAACATCATAACTATCACTAAGGGACCTTGATAACTCTACTGTTTCTGTATTCGTTGGATGCGAGGAATTTAAAACCACAATGAAAGGTTTACCTATCTCTTTTAATTCACTCACAATTTTTTCTTCGGCTTCAATATAGTTTTCTCTTTTGATTTCCCCAAAAGAACCATCAGTAGTTACCACTATCCCTATTGTGGAGTGGTCTTTAATAACTTTTTCCGTTCCTACTTCGGCGGCTTCCACAAAGGGAATGGCATCCGGAAACCATGGAGTTTTAACCATTCTAGGGTTTCCATCTTCATCTTCATACCCATTAGCCTCTGGAATAACATAACCTACACAATCTACGAGTTTAATATTCGTTTCAAAATTATCCACCTTAATATTGGCTCCATTACTTGGCACAAATTTCGGCTCTGTCGTCATAATTGTTTTACCTTCGGCACTTTGAGGAATTTCATCTAAACATTTCTTTTTATCAAAATCTTCAGTTATATTAGGTACCACTAAATTTTCAATAAAACGTTTAATAAAAGTTGATTTACCAGTTCTAACGGCTCCAACGACACCTAAGTATATTTCCCCATTTCCTCTTTTAGCTATTGAAGATATTATATTTTCTTTTTCCATAACTTCTCTCCTTTATCTACTTAATGCTATGATAAAAAATAAAGTTTATGCCAAAAAAGGATACAATCATCTAAATTGTATCCAAGGTCTAGTATAAATAGTATATGTCATTTCTGCACATCTGTTTCTTGCAGCCTATGCTTCCATGGACTTTGCTTTTGTCTAATATTTGTTATAGCGATATCACAAAAAGCCAAAAATACCGCTAGAAAATTAATAAAATGACCTGAGAAATAATTTTTAAATTTTTTAAACCTTTGTTAAGTTTTTATAGATATATACTAATATGTTAAATATAAACCATTCATTGCATCATAGTATTGATACATACCATTATTAAAGACAAATACATATCCTAAACCTGATCCACCTAAAGTATAACTTTGGGAATCAGCTAGCGTAATATCTTTAATTGCATGTTGATATGATGCATATATTGATGGATGATCAATAGTTGTAGCTACATCGCATTCAGTAGTGGTTTGTAAATAGGATATAGTATTATTAACAATATTCATCGAAATACCATAACCAGCATTTATGCCATCACTGCGATTAAACTTTTTAATATTAGTACCATTATAACCATAAGAAACACTTTTTCTAGTTCCATTTTCTTTGTATACTTGTGTTCCTTGTTGTGATCCTTCACTAAATCTAAAACCATATCCTCTAAAGCCGATTAAATCAAAAGATCTTGTTGATGGAATACTTTTCCAAGTAGCCGTTGCTGTAACATGATTCCAAATGTTTCCACCAATAAGTGCCAAAGAAAATTCTTTTGCTGTAGTTTCTTCAAAATCACCGCCATCATTTACATTAGGTTTTAAACCAGGATTAATTTTATCAAATTGTTCTTTACTTATTACCTTATCTGTAGTTATTCCTAAATGTGGATTATATTTTGTTTCTACATAAATGTTTTTTGTTTGAACATTAGAAAAATCAAATTCTTTCAAATGGTCATAATTTTCTTGAGTCATTAGCATAATATAATCTTCAGTATAAGCCTTTAAAAAGTTATTGTATTCTTCTTCTGTCATAACTACACCATTATCATTAGTAATTGTACCTGCATAAGTATATAATGGTAATACAACTAATAAACTAACTAAAGCAAAAAATATAAGCTTTATGTTCTTCAAATCCCTTTTATCTCCTTTCCACTTTCAATTTTAAAATTTTAGTCGAAATTTGACAACCTATATTTGCGAGAAGAACAGTTCTACCAAAACGAGAATTATTATTTTGTTAATAAATTCAAGAAATTATTTCTAATTAAAATCATAATATCTTTATAATTATTGCATTTACCGACGTGACACTCAAGAATTTTGTTTTGTTTATAATCATATTGATAATTTTCGATTTCCGTACTATTTCCATCTTTAATAGAAACATCTAAAATATTAGTTTCTAAATTATATATATAATTATATTTTAAATTGTTTTCTTCATAAGTAAATTCTACTTTTTTATAATCGCCAAAATAAGCAATTTTATATTTATCTAAATCTTTGGTATATATTCTTTTAGTTAAAGAATTAAAATTATTATTTATTAATATTTTTTCAATATCTTCATCACTTAAATCAATTGGAACATATTCATCATTTTCATAAACATCATCATTGCTATATAATTTGTTATTTGAAAAATCTTCTGTAAATTCTAATTTCCCAACATATTCTTTATTTATATTATTTTTATTTGTAATTTTAACTTTTAAATATAAATTATCTAAATAATTACTTAACTCATCAATTTTAATATAACTAATTAAATTACTAAAATAAATATTATCTATTGATGAATAAGTTTGTAAAACAAATTCTTTACCATCTTCAACATAATATAAATCAGCAGAAACTATATCGTTATCATTTATTTCAATATTTTTTAATTTTATTGATCCAAGATTTAAAGTATCTTTAATATTAGTATCAATGTAAGTTCCTCTATAAATTATAAAATCATCACTTTCAATATAAACTCCATACACATGGAACTTATTATAAGTGTTACTAAATATTAAAGCACCAGTAACCACTAACGAAAAGGCAAGTAAAATTATTAAAATAACTTTAAGAATTCTCGTTGTCTTCTTACTCATCTTATTAAATTCTTTAACAATACCAGCCACTATATCATTTTCATCATTGTCGCTAACTCTGGCAGTCATTAAATCATTAAAGGGAACATTAAAAAATTTACTAATTTGATAAATCATTTCTAAAGTTGGATAACTTTTACCTGTTTCCCATCTTGAAACTGCTTTATCACTAATACCAAGTTTGTCTGCTAAATCCTTTTGGGTTAAATTCATTTCTTTTCTTAAACTACTAATTATACTTCCAAATTTACTCTCTATCATAAACACCACAATTTTATTTTAATACAAAATAATAGGTTTTTACAATATTTAGTTCTTATTGTATTTACATTTATCGTGAAAAGGACATATCATGCACTCTGGTTTAATACTCTTACATGTATATCTTCCAAAAAGAACTAATTGATGATGAAGTCGACTCCATTTTTCTTTAGGAAAAGATCTCATAAGTTTCTTTTCAACCGTTAAAACATTATCAATATCTTTAGCAAAACCTAATCTTTTGGAAACTCTTTCCACGTGCGTATCTACCGCAATGGCTGGTTCATCAAAAAGATTAGATAAAACAACATTAGCAACTTTTCTTCCAACACCTGGAAGGCTTTCTAAGTATTTTCTATCATTTGGTACCTTACCGTTTTGTTCTTTAATAAGTCTATTTGCTACTTCACTCACATAAATTGCTTTTCTCGTATAAGTCCCAATAGGTCTTATTATATCTTCAATTACTTTTAACTCTAAATTAGCTAATTCATCTAAACTATATTTAAATAAAGTTTTGGTTACCATATTAACTCTTTTATCTGTCGTTTGAGCCGATAAAATGGTCGCAATTAAAAGTTCATAATCCTTAGTATAATCAAGTTCACACCTCGGATTAGGAATTAATTTATCTAACTCGTTAATTACTTCTTCACTACTTATTTTCATTATCTTCCAACCAATTATATTCTAAAATATTTGTTTCTTCTAACTTTCTATTTTCATATCTACTCTTTAAATTATTTTCCACATCTTCAACAGTCTTAAAGCCTTTTTTTTGCCATTCATACAAAATGGTATCAATATATCTAATACTCGTAGCTCCATTATATACAGCTTCATCTAAAGCTTTTAAAATTAATTCTTCACTATACATTTTATCAAGCCAAGCTTTAATAACTTCAAATTCCGTTCCCGATAAAGGACGACCAAATTCACTTTCAAATTTAGAGAATATATCTTCTTTTAATTGTTTTTTCTCTTCCCTTTTTTTGGTTTCATTTAATTTTTCATAAAAATTATTTAAAGAAACTTTATCAATTCTTTTTCCTATTATATCTTTTTCACTTTCTAAAGTAATTAATTTTTTACTAAATAAATTATTAAAAGCTTCAAGTAAAATATTAGAATCCACTTTTAATTTTTGACTAATTTTTTCTAAATCAAAAATCCCATCATCAGCATTTTCAAAATAAAGTAATAATAAAAATTCACTTAAAGATAAATTTAAGCGCATAGCATTTTCAATAAAGTTGGCTTCCACAACAAACTTTTTATTATTACTCATCTTTTTTATTCCTCTTTTCTATTTTTTAAATAGGTAGTTATTTTCTTTTTATTATTTTCTAACTTACCTTCTAAAATTAAATTAACTAACTCATCTTTTACTTCTTTAATAACTTTCGATGGTTTAATATTTAAGGTATTTATAATATCACTTGAGGTAATATCTAAATCATTAATATTTTTTAAAGTTAACTTTTTATATAAATTATTAACTTCTTTTTTATTAATATTTAAGATTTCAGAGGCCACTAAAGAGTTATATAAGCCATATTCATACAAAACTTTATTGTTAATTTCTCCCCTATCTAAAATACCTCTAATGCTTATTATATTTCTTATTTCTTGTTTTGTAAATGAAGAAGTAAAAGGAAAATCTAATTGAGCCCACATACCACAAATATCATTAACATAATTTACTTCATCATATTTAATATTAAGTAAATCAAGTATTTTAAATTCTTTTAAAAGACTAAGTCCTTTTTGATAATTTTTATTTAATAATATTTTGGTTATTTCTTCTTTAATTCGAATACTTGATAAAGTACTAACTAGTTTATAATTTTCTTTAATACTTTTTTCTAATTCTTTATCTAAATCAAAGTTTAAATTACTTGCAAAACGAATAGCCCTTAATATTCTTAAAGGATCTTCTTTAATTTTAGAGGTGGTATCTCCAATCATTCTTATTTTATGATTAGTTATATCTTCAATGCCATTTAAATAATCAATTATTTTTTCATTATAATCTAAACAAACGGCATTAATCGTAAAATCTCTTCTTTTTAAATCACTTTCTAAATCATTTAAATAAATTATTTCGGTAGGTTTTCTTCCTTCATATTTAATTTCTTTACGAAATGTTGTAATATCAATATTATAATTTCTAACCTTTAAATTAAAACCCCCATAATCGTTAGAATTATTATTGTTCGGAAAAAGTTTATGTAAGTCTTTTGGTAAAGCATTAGTGCATATATCAATATCATTAGTTTTAATACCAAGTAGATAATCTCTCGTGAAACCTCCCACAACATAAGCTTCATAACCAGCATCATTAATAATTTTTAAGACATTTTTAATTATTTTGTCCATAGGCTCTCCTTATTTTTGACAAACCTCACAGTAGTAAGTACTTCTGCCGCCAATTTTTATCTTCTTAATAGGCCTTCCACATTTAGGACAAGGAAGACCTTCTTTTTTATGGACACAAAGATAATCTTGGTAATGACCAGTTACTCCTAAAGAAGAAGTATAACTTTTAATGGTAGTTCCTCCCATTTCAATTGCTTTTTTAATTATCTTTTTAGAAGATGTAATTATTCTTTCACATTCTTCTTTCGTAACAACACTTGCTTTCTTTAAAGGATTAATACAGGCAGCAAATAACACTTCATTAGCATAAATATTTCCAAGTCCACTTATTATTTCTTGATCTAATAAAACTGTTTTTATAGGTAATCTTTTACCTTTAAATTTACTAAGTAAATAATCACTAGTTAAATCTTTATCCATGGGTTCTTTTCCTTGTTTGGCTATTTCGATAGTTTTATCTAAATCACTCTTTTTAATTAATTTCATCCGGCCAAATTTTCTCGTATCATGATATCTTAAATCCGTGCCATCCACAAATGAGATAATAATATGTTCATGTTTAACAATTTTTTCCTTACTATCCTTAATAAAATATTTACCTTCCATTCTTAAATGACTAAGTAAATAATGATTCTTTAAAGCAAAGATTAACCATTTACCTTTTCTTAAAATATCTTCAAATTCATTACCTACTAAAACACTCTTAAATTCATTTAAATCGCTTTCAATAATTTTATCATATAAAATATTTACACTTTTTATTTCTTTATGTAATATCTTTTCTTTTAAAACATTTCTTACTGTTTCGACTTCTGCTATTTCTGGCATAATTATCACCCTAATAATATTTTATCACGATTACCCCCATTTAAAAAGATTAGTTTTTTAAAACTAACCTATTTCGCATCATACCAGTTAATACCCGTATTAATATCAATTTTTAAAGGAACACTAAGAGTAACAACATTCTCCATCGCTTCTTTTAAAATTTCTTTTAACTTAGGTATTTCTTCACTTTTAGCATCAATAATTATTTCATCATGAACTTGTAAGATAAGTTTACTTTCTAAGTTGTTTTCCTTTATCTTTTCATAAACTTTAATCATGGCCATTTTCATAACATCAGCACTAGTTCCCTGAATTGGCGTATTCAAAGCCATTCTTTCGCCCATGGCTTTCGTATGATAATTACTATCCTTTAGTTCATTAATTTTACGAATACGTCCAAACATTGTCTTAACATAACCATGTTCATAAGCATACTTCACTATATCATCCATATAAGTTTTAACCCCGGGATAAAATTCATAATACTTTTTAATAAATTCATTAGCTTCTTTCGGAGATATATTTAAGTTTTCCCCAAGACCAAACCCACTTATTCCATAGACGATTCCAAAGATAACGGCTTTCGCCATACTCCGCATTTCTTTGGTGACTTCACTTTCTTTAATGCCATGGATATCGGCCGCCACTTTCGTATGGATATCTTCATCATTTCGAAATGCTTCGATTAATTCCTGACAGTTAGAAATATGAGCTAAAATTCGCAGTTCAATTTGCGAATAATCCGCACTTAAGATTAAATCTTTGGTAGGGACAAAAGCAATTCTTATCTTCTTACCATATTCATCTCTGGTTGGAATATTTTGTAAGTTAGGATCCATCGAAGAAAGGCGTCCCGTTCTCGTTAAAGTTTGATTGAATATGGTATGAATTTTTCCATCACTTAGAACAAAGTTAGGTAGGCCATTAATATAAGTGTTAAGAAGTTTAGTTAAGTTCCGATATTCAAATACTTTCGGAACAATAGGATGTTTATCCATATACTTTTGTAAAGTCTTAACATCAGTTTTATATCCTCCCCGAACGAGTTTCTTACTTTTTCCAATAGCTAGTTTACCAAAAAGGATATTCCCTAGTTGATTAGGACTCGATATATTAAATACTTCTCCTGATAATTCATATATTTCATTACTGACAACTTCAATGTTTTTGATAATTTCTTGTTTCATTTCTTCTAAAGCCGCTGTTTCAAATTTAAATCCGGTTATTTCCATATCCGCTAGAACCTTAATTAAAGGCATCTCTATATCTTCGAGAATTTGTTCTTGACCATCTTCTTCAACCATCTCTTTAATTCTTTGGCTATATTCAAAAATAAATTTACTTTTTAAAGTTATAACATTTTCTAAATCTTTAAAATCACTTTTTAATAGTTCTTCATAAGATGGAATATTTTCATTTAAACTAAGCATTAGTTTCGCTATATCTTCACTAGAAGGATAATCCACTAAGTATGAAGCAATCATCAAATCAAACTTACAAGGAATATCTTTTTTTGTTTTAACTAAAGTCTTCTTTAAATCATAAGTAAGAACATTTTTATCTTTTAATAAATCTAGTGCAGGCATTACTAAATCTTTAGGAATATAATAAGTATTATTTTTATCAGTAATACTTAAAGCGAGAATTTCTCCTAAATGATAATTAATATTACTTACTTCTAAATAAAAGACCACCTCATTATCTAATTTTATTTCTTCAATACTACTAACTTTAATATAAATATTTTCTTTCTTTTCTTCAGTTTTTTGGGGCATATTTTTAAGCATCGAATAAAATTCTAATTCTTCATAAATTTCTTTTAAATTAATTAAATCTGGTCCTTTATATAAATAGTCTTCAAAGTTAACGGAAATAGGTACTTCTTTATAAATCGTGGCTATTTCATAACTCATATAAGCATTTTCTTTATCGGTTATTAACTTTTCTTGCGTTTTACCCGTTATTTTATCAATACTTTCATAGATACCATCCAAAGAACCATATTCTTGTAATAATTTTAAAGCCGTTTTTTCCCCGATTCCTTTAACTCCCGGAATATTATCGGAAGCATCACCCATTAAACTCTTTAAATCAATTATTTTAATAGGATCAATCCCATAATCGGCTTTAAAAGATTCTTCGTTATATCTAATATAACCCGTTTGTTTTAAAAGTTTAATTTCCGTTTCAAAAGAGATAAGCTGCAGTAAATCTTTATCACTCGATACAATTAAAGTATAAAACTCAGGATCTCTCTCGGCATGGGCTGCGATTGTCCCAATTATATCATCGGCTTCATACGGACTAAGTTCTACATACTTAATACCCATGGCATCTAGAATTCTTCTTGCTACTGGCATTTGCATTTTTAAATCATCCGGTGTCGCACTTCTTCCTTCTTTATAAAAATCATATTTTTCTTTTCGAAAGTTTTTTCCAATATCAAAAGCCACCGCCATATATTCGGGTTTTTCTTCTTCAATTATTTTATTAATCATTCCGACAAAGCCATATAAAGCATTGGTCGGAAATCCTTTACTATTACGCATAATTGAGCCTGTATAAGCTGTAGCATAATAAGAACGAAACAATAAATTATTACCATCAACTAAAACTACTTTTTTCAAAACTACCACCTAAATATATTATATCGAAAAGTAAATAGTTTTGCATTAGTTTTTGTTATTTTTTATAAATTCTCTTAAGATTTTCGTTAAGGCTCTTTTCTCTATCCTCGATACATAACTACGAGATATTCCCATGGATTCGGCAATCTCTTTTTGCGTTAAATCTTTTTCATTATTAAGTCCATATCTTTTAATAATAATTTCTTTTTCTCTTTTATTTAATTTCTCTAAATATTTTCTTAAAAGAGCAATATTATCTTTAATTAAAATAGTATCAATAATATCTTCATTTTTATCCTCTAAAAGTTCCACTAAATTAATTTCATTTCCTTCTTTATCATAACCAATCGAATCATTTAAAGATACTGTAAATTGATTTTTCTTATTACTTCGATAATACATTAATATTTCATTTTGAATACATCTCGCGGCATAAGTTGTTATTTTAACCTTTGGTGTCTTCTTATAAGTATCAATTCCTTTAATTAAACCAATGGTCCCAATACTAATTAAATCATCAGTATCACTACTTTTGCTATCAAATTTTTTCACTATATGGGCCACTAGTCTAAGATTATGCTCAATTAACTTACATCTCGCATCTTTATCACCTTTAAGCATTAAATCCACATATTTTTCTTCTTCTTCACTAGATAAAGGTGGTGGAAAAACATTATTTCCATAACTTCCTGTAAAAAATAACATACTTTTTACCATATTAATTAAATTTAAAAACATATAAAACACCCTAGTAAATTGTATTTAAAGATGAGAAAAAAATAACGGAGAAATAACTTTTTCTCCGTCTATTTAATTTCTAACTAGCAGCTTCATCAACATTTAAGGATAATGTATAATCGATTGGACCTTTACCATGTAAAACAATATATTGCATTAAATCCGTTTTATCAACATTTTTACTATTAGTTAATATTTCCACTTTATTAAAAGATACTTTATTATCTTTTGCGGTATCACATATTTCTACTAGGGCTTCTTCTAGATTCTTACCTACTAATGTGGAATTAGCATAAATACTAGCTTCTTCATTTAAGGCCTCAAAACTAACTACTGATTGTTCTATTTCACTATCTGCACATCTTTCTTCAACCCCATTAACTTCACATAATTCATAAGTTTCTTTAAAAGATAACTTAAGACTAGGTTTGGTAGTAACCGTCATAAATTTTAATTCTTCCACTATTTTTGGGCCATTATCCTCCACTGGTTCCTCTACTACTTCATTATTTTTCTTATTAATAAATATAATTGCTCCATAAACTGCAATTGCTAGTAAAAGAACAGTAACTAAAACAATTAATAATACTTTATTTTTATGGATAAATCTTTTAAATTTCAAAATTATCCCTCCTATTAAATATCTCTATTTAATTATATCTTAATTATAAAAAAAATACAATTATTGAAGAGAAAAAAACTTAAGAATTTTGCATCTTAAGTTTTTTCATTTATACCAATTTGTTAATAATTGTTTTACAATTACCACAAGTTATGTGGAAAGGTTTGTGAGAATGAATTTTAGGGTGTTTGCGAGTCCCTAAATTTCTATTTAAACAATTTATTTAACAAAATTAGGTAACTTAACTTATTAGTCTTCTCTTTTCTTTGCTGTAAAAGCAACAGAGGCAAGACTTACTAGTCCTAGACCAGCATATACTAAGATATTATCATTAGTTTCTGGGTTTTTAACGTTTTCTGTAGAGCCTTGGTTTCCAGAACCTTCTCCTTCAGTTCCAGTTTGTCCTTCTCCTGGAGTTGGTTCTCCAACAGTTGTATTTCCTTCGTCATCAGTATTAATTTTAGCATCTCCAATTAATTTAGCTTGAATATCTTCAGCTTCAACTTTTCCAGAAGCGCCAACTTTAATATCTCCAACTACTGGTCCAACATAATCACCACCAGCAATTAAATTTTCTAATCCTGCAATGTATTCATTAACAGTATCTTCATCAACTGTACCACCATTACCAAATATAATTGCAATGTTTTCTAATTGTTTACCATCAGCAGTTTCGCCACTTGTGAAAGTACCATCTTTAATAACTGAATCATCAGTTAAAGCAGCTTTTGTAGCATAGTCTAATACTACTGCATTACCATTTTCACTTGTGTATTCACCACCATTAAATATAACTTTAGCAGTTCCATTATAATCTGTGTTACCTTCTACGTGTACAGCAGCACCAACACTGTTAAGTCCACCTGTAACAGGAGTAACAGCAGCAAAATCACCATTACCAGTAACAGTTGGTCCATTTAATGTTAAAACACCAGTTTTAATACCAATACCAGTATCACCAGTAATTGTAGCTTTTCCAACTGTAGTTACAGCATAACCAGCTAGATATAATCCAGCAGCTCCATCACTAGTTATTTTTGCACCATCTTCAATTGTAACAACTGGAGCAGTTTTAGTTGTAACTCCAACTAAATTACCATTTGTAGAAACAGCATGAGCAGCCTTTGAAGTAACTTCACCAGCAATAACTAATGAACTTCCTTTTGAACTGTTTGAAGAAGCATCTCCTGAAACTAATACAGCACCTGCAGCATCTGAAGTTGCAATACTAGCAACAGTAACTCCTTTTTCAATAGTTAATTTTGAATTTTGACCTTTAACAACTAACATAGTACGAGTAGCACCTGCTTCGTTAGTTAAAGTACCTTTGGTTCCTTTAAGAGTTAAAGAACCATTCTCAACCCAAATATTATTTGTTTTTAAAGTAACTGTATGTTCACCTAAATCAATAGTTACATCTTGAGTTATTTCGATTTGACTGCTTGAAATAGTTTCATCAAAGTCACCATTAACAACAATAGTAAATGGGTCTTCTTCGGTTCTCATAGCATTTAATGCAGCTTGAATATTAGCGTAATCAGTTGTAACTGTACCTTTTTTAACAGATACGCAATCAGTTGTACAAGCTGCTGCATGAACACCCATAGCCATTACAGCGAATGCCATAACAGCAATTG
>CANRGQ010000017.1 GCA_947630195.1 uncultured Bacilli bacterium | reverse complement strand
TTTCGGTGCGTTTTATTTTTTTTATCCTTTTTTAAACCTTTTATTTTTCGTACTTTATTCAACTAAGGAATTTATACTGTTACTTATCTTTTTTAAAACAAAATGCTTGCAACCATAAGCACAATTATTTTTTAAGTAATCATCTAAATTTTTAATATTATTATGGCTTTTTAAATTTTTATTTCCTTCTTCATAAAAACCTTTTAATCTTACTTTACCATAAGCCCAATCCCCTACAATATAATCAAAATTATCATAGTAATCAGTAACAATTACATCTAAATCTAATTCACTTAAGGTATCGCCATAATCTTTAACTACTTCATAATCATTATCTTTAATTTTTATTTTCATCTTATCCCCCTAGAAAACAATAATTCCAAATATGGATATAACCATAATGGTAGTTACTATTATACCCATTACGAGTAAAATATCAACATATCCATTACCAGTTGTTATTAAACTTCTCTCTCTTTTAATTTCTTTTATTTTTTCTTCTAATAAATAATCTTTATTAATCGCATTTTCTTTGATATCTAATGATTCATATATTTCTTTATTTAATTTATCGACATCTCCGGATTCCATTTTACTTAAATCGGCAATACTTACATTAAATAACTTATAAACATCAAATCCTAGTAAATCTTTTTCTTCGTGTTCTTTTTCTTTCTTCTTAATTTGCATGGCCATTTTATAATACTCGGCAATTTCATAAGGATCTTCGGTATTCCGAAAATTTTCGGATATCCTTAAATAATCACTAGTTCCAGGGGTATATAATAAATCAAAAAATTCTTTTATATCTTCATCACTATATTCAAAATTTATTCTTTTTAGATTAAATAAATCAATAATACATTTTTGAACTTCGACAAAGTAAGGATTTATTTCTCTTTTAATGGAAGCATCATTTTTCTTTTCGATTTGATAGTAGCCATCCATTAATCTTTTTAAATTGATAATTTCTTCATCTTTAGCCCCAAAACGTTTTAAATTAGTATCTAAGGCTTCTTCGTTATTGGTTTTATAAGGATTTATTATATCAGCTTCCCCATAAATATTAATAAGCATCCTGACTACCACCACTAAAAAGGTATTATAAAGAAGACTATTTGGTTTATCTTTACTGGCCAAATAATCCTCGATTGCTTTCGAAAATGCTGTATTAACAAATGGTTTCACACTCTCACCCTATTTTAATTATAACACACTTATATCGCCATTGGAAGATACAAAATGTTGGAGGCTGCTTCAAAGGTATCACCATAGAATTCTGGCACTTTCCCATTTACTACTAAAGAGGATATTAAAATATCATAATGAAATTTTTTCACATCTTTTACTAAAGGTGTAATATTTAATTTATCCATCTCAACAGTAATATAGACTTCTAGTAAAGCATTATTAAAACCATAATCGGTTACTTTCGTTTTCACATTGGTAAGTAAATTTTCACTAATATTTATTTTAACGGGTATTTTAGGTCCTAAGTTATTTAAAAAGATATTTTGACTATTTAAAAAAATAGGAACATTTAAAATTAAACCATAAGGGCTACTTTTTAAATATTCATCATAAGTTTGAACATCAATTACTCCCTTTTCTAAATCAATTAAACTATCCTTTAGTAATACGGATATTTCCGTTAAAAGAGCATAAGTTTTTTCTAAATCGTAATTAACCGCTAAAATGTTATCTTCCCTGTCTTTAACCACATTTAAAATATTATTAATACTCTTTTTATTAATTACTTTATCGGTTATTAAATCGGTAAAGAATTGATAGACAACTTTATTGGTTTTCTCTTCAATAAATAAAGAGATATTTTGACTAACCATTTTACCCCACCATAAATACATTAAAAGACTTATTAAAAAAGCTAAAAAAAATACAATACTAATTATTTTTAATATTGTATATTTATGATGTTTTTTAGTTCTTAATCTCTTCATATTATATCTTATGAGAAATACAATGATTTAATTAATAAGCCTACTCCTACTAAGAAGACTAAAACAATTATTACAATTACGACTTTTAAGAAAATACCACTAGGTTCTAAATCCCCTTTAAAGTCTTCTAAATCTTCAAAGTCTTTTTGTTTTAAAGCATTTGATGAGGTATAGAAAGAATTAGTCATATCATTTTTAGTTTCTTCTTCATCTACGGTATCCATAACATCTTCTATTTCTTCTATTTCTTCTTTTAAACCATCTAAGACTTCCGTATTATCATCACCCTTTAAATCACTTAATATATCTAATGAATTACTGATATCCTTTTCTTTAGAATTATTTTTACTTTCATTAAAGGCAATGGTATTTATTAAAGTCTTTAAATTTTCTTCTTCAAAAGAATCATTACTTGGTTTAATAACTTCTTCAGTTGTCGTATCTTCATCATCTAGATACTCTTCTTCCTCTTTTTCTTCCACTTCATCTTCCACATTTAAATTCTTTAAAATATCAAATTGGGTATTCCTTAATTTCTTTAATCTTTCTTCTTCGTAATTTTCTTGTTTTCCTTCTCTCGCTTTTTCTAAAACAACATTAATATCATACTCTTTGGTATCTTCAATTATCTTTTCGGGTTCCACTTCTTCTTCTATCCGAATACTTCTTCTTTGCGCAGTTTCATTATACTTAGTATCAAGTATCTTTTTAATCTTTTCAACATCTATCTCGTTATTGTTTTCGCCAAGTAAAGTCGAATTACTCTTTATTTCAAAATTATCAATTTCATTTTTACTAATTTCTTTATATAATTCTTCATTACGATGATAACGCGTTGGCACTTCTTCTAAAGAAGAATCATAATATTTGTTCATTCTTGAACTCATAGTAAACACCTCATAGCATAATCATAACACAGATATTTTTATTTTTAAATATTTTCTTATTTTAAGTTGACAAAATAAGTATTTGTTTATTGCTTTTACCCTCTTTTTCTAATATAATTAAAAAGGAGGAACAAATGAAAAAGTTATATGTTAATAAAGAAGCTTGTATTGGCTGTGGTGTTTGTGTGGCAACGGACCCAGAACATTTCGATTTTGGCGATGATGGATTTTCAGAAGTAATCAGCCAAGATAACATTGATACCGAAAATGTAAAAATTGCGATGTCTTCTTGCCCTACTAATGCTATTAATTATGCCGAAGGTGCCGAAGACGAAGAAGATGCTTGTGCGGGATGCGACAAAAAAGAATGTTGTCATCACAATGAGGAAGATGATTTAGAAATTGATAGTGATTTCAATCCATCTGAAAGCGCTGCTTAAAAACTCCTATGGGAGTTTTTTTATTTCCTTATTTATCCAAGCCATAATTATACTTACAATAAAGTCTATTTCTTTATTAGTAAGACTTCTATTAGAGGGTATATGATACCATTTTTCTAAACATTTCCGGCAACAAGTAGCAGTTGCATGCTCCGCAATAAAAACGGGGTGCCCTCTCATGGGAGTTTGTTTCCCATCATTTAAAATATCTTTGGGAGCTAGTCTTTTATTAATAAAATCATACGCATGACTTTTTATCGTGTCCATTCCTTTTTCTTCTATATATAATTTATCTTTTTCTTTTAAATGAAAAGAAGACCGAAATTTAGATTTCGATAATTTAGTTAAATAATCATCTATAGTCATATAACTTTTTTACTTCACTTTCAGATAATGAACGATATTCTCCACTTTTTAAATCTCCTAGTTCTAGACAACCATATTTAGACCTATTTAATTTTAAAACATCATAACCCATATTTTCAAATAGTCTTCTTACAATATGGTTTCTTCCTTCATGAATTGTTACTTCTACTAAAGAAGTCGTTTTTTCTTTGTCTTGTTTTCTAACTTTAAAATTATCAATAGAAACTCTTCTATTATCAACAAGAATACCTTTTCTTAAATTTTTAAAATCTTCTTCTTTTAAAATACCATTTATTTTCGCAATATAAGTTTTTTTAATCTGATGCCGAGGATGCATTAAAATATTAGCTAAAGTGCCATCATTAGTTAAAATAATTAAACCCGTAGTATCATAGTCAAGTCTACCTACCGGATAAATTCTTGCACTAGTATCAATTAAATCGATAACGCATTTTCTCCCCGCTTCATCATGAACACTACAAATAACTTCTCTAGGTTTATTTAACATATAATATTCTTTAATTACTCTTTTATTTAAAGTATGTCCTTCAACTTCAATAACATCATTACTATCTACTTTATAACCTAAAGTATCGATAACTTCACCATTAACTATTACTTTACCTTCTTTTATAAGTTCTTCGGCTTTTCTTCTCGAAGTATAACCAGCATCCGCAATGGCCTTTTGTAATCTTTCCATAAAACCACCACCAAAATTATACCAAAATACTTTCTAAAAGAAAAGATTAGTTAAAATAATCGCCGCGATTATCCCCATTAAATCCGCAAATAAACCACCCCATAAAGCATGTTTAATTTTAGTAATTTTAACTGTCCCAAAATAAAGAGCAATGACATAAATGGTCGTATCCGTACATCCTTGTAAAACGGAGGCAAGTCTTCCGATAAAAGAATCCGGTCCAAAATTTTTAAAAATATCATTCATAATGGCTAAAGATGCCGTACCTGATACAGGTCTTAAAAGAGCCATTGGCACTATTTCTAAAGGAATAGTAACACCACCTAGAATGGGTTCAATTATTTTTAAAACAAAACCTAAAACATTACTATCTAAAAAAATATTAATAGCAAAAATCATGGCAATAACGGCCGGAAAAATATTAAATGTGGTCACTAAACCTTCTTTAGCCCCTTCTAAAAAAGTATCATAAACATTAATTTTTTTCTTAACCCCGTAAAAGATAATTACTACCACAAATATAGGTAAAATAATTTTCGATATTAATGCCATTTATCTTGCCTCTTTCTAATAAAATAATCTAAGGTTAAACCGGCAATGGAAGAAATAGTCGTGGCAATAATCGCCGGCATTATAATTTCGCCCGGATTTTGAGAATTATAAGCCACTCTTAAAGCCAGAATAGTTGTCGGAATTAAAGTAACTCCCGCCGTATTTAATATTAGAAAGGTAATCATCGCTGGGGTGGCGGTATCTTTTTTCGGATTTATCTTTTGGAGTTCATTCATGGCTTTTAATCCTGCTGGAGTTGCGGCACTTCCCAGTCCTAACATATTCGCTGCAATATTAGAAGATATATAACCTAAAGCTTTATTATCCTCGGGAACACTTGGAAATAATCTTTTTAAAAAAGGTCTTAAAAGACGGGCAAATTTATCTAAAAGACCACTAACTTCCGCTATTTT
The DNA here is from genome assembly GCA_947630195.1 of uncultured Bacilli bacterium. Classification (GTDB taxonomy): domain Bacteria; phylum Bacillota_I; class Bacilli_A; order RF39; family UBA660; genus SIG200. Next base: position 16,809 of record CANRGQ010000017.1, on the reverse strand, counting down.
TAAAATACCTGTCCAAAGAACAATAACCGGTAATAAGTTTAAAATTAAATCTAAAGCCTCATTTACTCCGGCTAAAATACTTTCATTAACTACCCCAATATTCCCACTAAAAAAAGAATAAATAATGCCAATACCAATTAAAAAGGCCCAAATATACCCCACCATTAGAATAACCACCTTTTAAATTTTTGCCATAAAGTTAACTTTTCTTCCTTTAATACTTCCACATATATTGGTTCTTTATGATAAATATTATCATCTAATTTAACTAAAACATAACCCACTATATCATCGCTTTGATAATCTTTTAATTTCATTAAATTAATATCTAAAGTAACATTCTTTAATTCATCTTTCTTTAAAGTCATAGAGAAATCATTTTTAACATACAATCTATCTTTATTATAATAAGTCTCCCCTTTTATTTTAAATTTCTTTTTATTTATTAACTGATAACTTTTATAAGTTTTAAAAATACTATTATATAACTCTTCATGATCTTGAAAATCATTTGGATCATTTAAAGTTACCACAACAATGTTCATATTATTTTTACTACCTGTTGATACTAAAGTTCTTCTAGCTAGTTTCGTAAAACCTGTTTTACCTCCGGTTATATAATCATACTTTAATAATTTATTTTTATTATGCCACACATAAGTCTTATAATTAGTTTTAACCGTCTTTTCTTTCGTTTTAAATATTTCTCTAAAGGTCGGATTTTGCATCGCATATTTGGTAAGTTTCGCCATATCTAGAGCTGTTGAGGTATTGGCATCCCCATTTGCTTCTTCTAAACCATGCGGATTATAAAACTTACTATTAGTCATTTCTAAATTAGCGGCATAATCATTCATTAAATAAGCAAATTCCTCCACACTACCCGAAATATATTCGGCAATTACTAAAGCCGCATCATTACCACTTCGAAGCATTAAGCCATATAATAAATCTCTTAAAGTTATTTTTTCGCCTTTTTCAATATAAATAGCACTTCCAAAGGCTTTATAAACAATATCGGATGCAATTATCTCTTCATCTAAATTACCTTTTTCAATCGCAATAATCGCCGTCATTATTTTCGTCGTACTGGCTATTAATTTTTTATCATCAATATTATATCCATATAATACTCTTCCCGTATCTAAATCCATGGCAATAGAAGAGGCAGCACTAATGGCAAATACTTTCAAAGGAAATAATAAAAACAATATGAATATAATTTTTTTCATAAAGCCCACCTATAAAAAATTATATGTTTATTCCATAAAAAAATGTTGAAGTTTATACCTTCAACACTTTAGATTTATTTTTCTTTTTTAGAAGTTGTATTTTTCTTTTTGGGAGTTTCTTCTTTTTCTTCTAACTTTTCTGCGGCTTTCTTTAACATTTTAGCCGTATTTTTCTTAACTTCTTTCGCTGTCTTTTCCACAACTGGTGTTCCTTTTTCAATAGCTAAATCAACAAGTTCTTGCGCTTTTATTTTAACTTCTTGAGATTTATCCACTATCATTTGTTTAGCAGTTTCTTTATCTAAATCTTTAATAGTATTTTCTAATTCTTTAGTTTTAACAATAATAGCATTTTTAACTTCTTCGACATCAATACCTTTAGCTTTTTCAATTAAATTATTAATTGATTTAGATAATTCTTCTCTTGTTTCCTTTCCACTTTTAGGGGCTAGTAAAAATCCTAGTCCTAATCCAACACCTGCTCCTAATAAAAATTTTCCCTTCTTACTCATCTTCTTCACTCTCCATTTCTCTATCTTTATTTTTCATAAACAGTCTCATCATTAAATTTTCGATGGAATTAATTACAACAGAAATTATATCACTCATCTTATTGGAAATAGTTCCTAAAGTATCAAAGACTGGTGATACTTTATTAATTTTATCATTAACAACATCTACTGCTTTTTCTACTTTATCTATTGTAATTATAATTTTTATTCCTAAAACTATTCCTACTATTATTAATATTATGAGTAAAATATAAATCACAAGTGGTAAGAAACTACCTAAAAATTCCATTTAAATTACCCCTCCTCTCTTTCATCATACATTGAATCTATTAGTTCAAATAATTCATTATCTTTAGTTGTATCCATTGTATCTTCTAAACTTTTATCATTTACCTTTTCTTCTTCAATCTTTTCTAATTCCTCTTCAATAACATCTAAGTTATTTGTCTTGGGAATTTCTAAAGTATCTTCTAAAGGTATCTCATCACTAGCACTCTCTAATAAATCATTAATGGTTTTATATTCTTTTTCGCTCTTTTCATCCTCTACTGTTATATTATCCTTTTCATCAAAAAAGGTTACAACTGGTTCGGAAATTATATCACTAATCTTTGGTACTTCTTCTAATTTTTCTTCTTCCTTAACTTCTGGAACTGGCTCAAAGGCCTTTTTTCTTACTTCCTCAAAACTAATTTTATTTTTACCATTTTTAAATGTAATATCTTCAGCTTTATAATCTTGATTTAAGATACCATAAACGGGACTTATAATTGGGGAAGGTTTAAATTTCTTCTTTTCCGTTACTTCTTTTTCCACTCTCTCATAACGGCTTCTTTCATTTTTAGTTTCCACAATCCTTTTTCGTTCATACTCTAATACATTGGTACTTTTTGGTTTTTCTACATTACTTTGAAATTCTTCTTCATCAAAGGAAGGAAATTCAAAAGAGTTTTCTTTCTTGAATAATTCTCTTTCACTTTCTACTCTTTCTTTCTTAACCTCAGGAACCTTTATTTCATTTTCTTTTAACGTATTTGTTTCACTAAAACGAAAACTTTCGGGTTGTCTTACTTCTTCTTCCACTTTAGGAGTTCTAACCATTGGTTCCTCTTTTTTCTCTTCTCTTATTTTTATTGGTTCTGTGTATTCCTCTTCTTCAAATAAAACATCTTTTAATTTTTTAAATAAACTCATTTAGGTCACCTTCCTACATAATCTGTATCTTTATTATCTTCGGTATCTTCATTAGGATAATAATTACCATCTTCATAGTCTAAGATATTGGAATTATCTTCCGCATCCTCAAACATATCAAATACTTCTTCTGTATAATTTAATCTATCTTCTTTAAGAAGATTTTCAATTATGGTATCGTTATACTCTACACTCTTTAATATATTTACCGAATTAATCAATGCTTCATTAATTAATTCTTCATCTACCATCACTTCTATTTTAGCATAATTATACATAATTTCAATCAGATATTTATTATTTTCCCATAATTTAATCTCCACATAACCTTTTTTATTCTGATAATTTATCGTTGTACTATAAATCGCATCATCTTTCTTGGTATAATTTAAATCCTTTTTATTATAATAACTAATTAAATCTATATATAAATAATAAGTAGCATTCTCACTATCGATAACGGCGGAATTTGACCATAATTCCTCAACTCTAAGACCTTTGGGTGTATAGAATTTATAACCTTTATTAAAAGTGTTATAATTATTATTCTCTATACTCAAGGTATTAATTATATCATCATATGTTAGTTCTTTAACATTGGTGCAACCACTTAAAAATATAATAGCTATTAAACAAATTAATATTTTCATGACTTTCATAATTATATCTCCATAACCATTATATCACGTTTACTTGATTGCTTCAAAATATTTTATCTTAATTCCTTGATTTCGAAACTTTTCTTCATACTCAGTTAAAACATTTTGGGTATCTTCATTTTCTAAATCATAACTTATTTTCTTAAATTCATATCCATATTCTTTTAGGGAATCTAGGCTATAAGCAAATAAATCATCATTATCCGTTTTCATAAATATTTTATTTTCACCCTTAAAAAACTCATCATATAACTTTAAAAAATCCGGTGATGTAAGTCTTCTTTTAGCGTGTTTTTTCTTTGGCCAAGGGTCTGAAAAATTAAGATAAATGACTTCCACTTTTTCTTTTAATAATTCTTCTAAATTTTTAATATCACTAATAATTATTTTTAAATTAGGTAACCCTTCTTCTAATTCCATTATTTTCTTTATGGCAATACTGGCTACTGAAGAATACTTTTCAATCCCAATAAAATTAATATGAGGGTATTTTTTTGCCATATTAATAATAAAGTTACCCTTACCCATCCCTATTTCAATATGAATAGGATAATCATTCTCAAAATTTATCTCATCTTTAATTAAAAAAGGACAACTTTCAATAACTTCATTCATATATTTAGGATTACGCATGCGCATTTTATCACTTCCCAATCTAAAACATATAATGTTGTAGGAGGTATTTTATGCGAAAAACAAGAAACTCTTTCTTTGGCGAAAGTAACTTTCAATCCTACAACCCAAACGTTAATGGTGCTCCCGCCCCTGGACCATATCAAATGGCCAGTAATTACTTTTATCAAGGGCCAAATCCCGTACCTAATAATTATACCACAGATAATATGAATAACGATATAGAAAGTAGACTTGCTAAAATTGAAAGACAATTAAATAGAATGGATTATCGTCTTAGTAAGTTAGAAAACAATGGTAATGTCATAACAGCAGATGATATTGAAACTAATACCACAAATATGTATATGCTATAACTCGGTATGCCGAGTTTTTTATTTGTTTTCTATTTTTTTATTATCTTCAATATATTTATAATTTAAGTTATTATTCTTTGTAACAACATTTCTTCCTAATTCTTTTTCTAAAGAATCTTTAGTAATTTTAGCAATTTTTCCTCCCCTTTTGGCTATTTCTTTATTTTGTTCAAGCCCAAAAGGCTTATGTTCTTTAGCAAGTTCTCTTGTCGCAATTTCTCCTAAGTCAGTAAGGACAACTTCAATATCACTCATGTTATCTCTTAAAGATTCTTTATGAAGGCCTTTGAATTCTTTATATTCACTTGCTTTCATTCCCGACCATTCTTTATATATTTCATTAGTAAGTATTCCATATTCATAATCTTTAGAAATACCACCTTCTTGCCATATATCGGTAAGTTTATTTCTATTTAGTATTCCTTTTAACCTAGCTTCAATCCATGATTCGGAATATCCTCTTTTTCGATAATAGTTAATTGCCTTTTTAATTGCAATTTCAGGATCAAATACTTCATCTATTCTTTCACTTCCTAAATTGGCAAGCCATAACTTAAATGGTTCCGCGTGTTTCGAAGGAATAGACTCTATAAGTCTAAATATTCCTTTAGTATCAAGTGTATCTGTTAAATAGTTTTTACCATCTTTAGCTTTCATTTTCAGTTGGTTAGTAATACTAACCAACTGACTTCCTTCATCGTTTAACTTACCTTTTAACCATTTCCAATAATTTCTTGATTTATCATAATTATTATCAGTTAAAGCACTTATAACATCCACTACACTATAATAGTAATCTCCTTTTTCACTATTCCATACACTTCTTATTTCTTTTCCTTCAAATAGATTTGATATTGTTTCTAATTTTTCTTTGTTCATTTCCATCACCCTCCATATTGATATGATTATATCATACGAACATATGAATGTCAAGCAATTTTGATACTGATTTTTAAAGAATTTTTAGGCAATTAAAAAACCACCGAAGTGGTTATACTTAAATTAATTTGCACTTAATGGTTGTTGGTCAGGACAAGATCCGACATTTGTTACACATTGAACGCAAGTATTATAATCATCAACATCTGATATTAAATGTAAAGCATTAAATATTGCACTTACAATTGTTGGAACAAAGAATACAACAACTGCTGCAACAAATCTCTTAATTAATGTTGAAACTGATTTATTAATAGCCTTTTCATCACTTGATACAACAGCTTTTCCTAAATCAACCATACCTAAAATTATTAAAATCAATGGAATTACTATTTTAATTACTACTACAACATATCCTAAAATACGCCATAAATCAGCAGTTTGTCCACAAAATCCTCCTAATAACATAAAAAACCTTCTTTCTCTTTTTTCTTCTTATCTAAATTTTATCTAAATAATCTAAATATGTCAAGAAAATAACTCTTTTTTTACTAATATTTACCACATTTTATCTTTATCTACTTCTAGTCTTGAAAAACCTAAAGCAATTAAAAATTCTTTAACTTTTTTATTATTATCAATCTTTTCATCTAAACATGGTATATTAAAAAATACTTTACTTCCACTTTCATATTCAAAATCTTTAACATCATCATTATTTAAGACGCTCTTATTTAAAACTATTTTTTTATTTTTTAATTTTTCAAATGCTTTCCGATCATTTCTAATTAGCTTATTTAATTTAATAATACCTGGTTCAATTAGATAAATTATTTCCGTACACATAGTTTCTGGTCCATCATTTAAATCTACCAAAACTACTTCGGCTTCACTAAAGTTGGCTAATTTAAATGTCGCATTCATAAAATCAGCACTCTCTAGAGTTTTATCATTAAAATATTCAAAATCGGTACTATTGATTTCTAAAGCTTTTACTTTATAGGCTTCCTCTAAATGTTTTTTTAACATATAGATTAAAGTTGTGGCCCCAGCATGTTCCGTAACATTTTTAAAACCAATAACCCTTTGTTCTATCTTAACTTGATTTTCCTCTTCACGTTTTTTTCCTTTCATCCCCATCATCGGAGCTCCAGGATTTAAATTTTGATAACCCGCTACATCTTTATAAGAATTAGGATTATCAATTAGAAAAGGAATAGCCTCTATACTTCTCGTGAAATTATAAATACCAAATGATACTAATTGCGACAAATAATTACCAGAATTAACTTTTGGTGAATCATCAAGTAGTAAAATAACTTTTTCCATATCAAAATTTAAAGATAATTCCCGCATAATATTTACATTTTCATAATTTTTAATCGCGGTTATATCAATAATCATTTTATTAAAGAAAAAATTAGTAAATTGACTAACTAAATCTTGAACTGTAAATTCCCCACTTATTGATTTAATAACATCAATATTTAAAGTTCCTAGTAAAGTCTGATATTTATTTGATACAATTACATTCATTTTAATTCCTCCTTAATTTTCTCTTAAACCTTTAGTTTCCCCAGTTACTTGGAAAGTCATTAAATCTCCAAATATTGGTAAACCAAATTTAAAGAAAACTTTAATTGTTATAAAACTCTTACCACCTTTGGAAGTTGTTTTCATACAATAATAATATTTATCTTTGCCATTACCACTTTTAGTTGCACTATCATCTAGGGAAGGTACTCCTACTTCATCACTTTCACATACCCCCATTGTATTATAACCATTATGACTTAGGAAGTTATTTATAATACTAACTGATTGGTCATTTACACCTTCATACTTTTCCAATATAAACATTGCTTCATTTTTCATTTTATAAGCTTTATTGTACGTAATAGCCACTGTTATAAAAGCCGCAAAAATAAGGGTAAATAAAATAACCGCTTTAAAAATTGTTTCTGAACCTATCGCTTCTCTCATAAACACCTACCAAAATAATACTCTTGTTGAACCACTAACTTTAAAGTTAAATATGCTTCGCATTATAGGAATATCTAATTGATAAAATAAAATAACATCATAATAAACCATATTAGGTAAATCTTCTTTTGTTGGAGTACATTTTGATCCCTTACATTTTTCTTTTAAATCAGCTTGAAAAACATCAGATACTTTATTTACACCAATACAGTAGGCCGCATTTTGACCATTGCTATCTAAGACACCATTACGATTGTAACCTTGATATCCTTCTGGACAATTACCTGTAATTCGGTATCCTACTTTGTTTAGTTGTTCCGCAATGAGTTTATTAGTTTCTTCACTTAACGCCAAAGAAGAAGCACTTTCATTAGTACCTTCTGTTTCTATAATTGTTATAATTTCATCTTTAACTCCATAGGCTTTAGCTCTATTAATAGTTAAACACATAATACCTGTAAAAAGTAAAATAAAAACTATAACAATTTCGAATATAGGAATACCACCCATTGCTTCCCGCACTATCTCACTTCCTTAGCCTTTCCAAACACACTCAAATTCCGTATTAGGATCATCTCTTAAATGACATGTTACCATTTCACAATTTTTGTTCCCTTTGGAATCTTTCTTAGTACATTCATCACATATTGCCCGACTACAGTCAGCATTCATACTGTAGTTTCTTTTAATCATTGGCCACAGCGTATAGTAAAAAAAGGCCATAAAGACCCCAACGGCAATTACTACCACAACTGTGGCATTAAGCATACCAGTTGATTCTTTCATAAACTATTATTCGCCGCCGCCACCGCCGCCTCTATTACCAGAAGCTTGAGAACATTCTTTTTTATTTGTAGCTCCACTATCTTTGTCAGTAAAAGTACATGAACCACCTTCACAGTGTATTTCTCCATCGTCAGTAGTCATATCATATTTTTCTCCATTTGATGCACTACATGCACTCGTTAAAGTCATACCAGTTTTAATAGTAGGCCAAATAATTAAATAAAAGAAAGCCATCAAAGCTGCAATTGCTACAACAGTAACAACAGTCATATTTAATTCACCAGTCGCTTCTTTCAAATTTATCTCCTCCTTTATTATCTAATTTTATTATACCTAATTATTAAAAAAATAGCAATTATATTTTTAAATTTAAAATAAAATTACTACTTCTTAACAAGTTATTGTCAAATAAATCAAAGTATTTTTAAACTTCAACTAGTTCATCTTTAAATAAATTGAGAGGAATTTTTAATATTTCTTTCATATAAATTGGCCTTTTAAATTCTATCATACTATTTTTTCTATCACTTGGCATCCAACTTTGAGGTGCACAATTTATAAATTTATTATCAATGCTATCAATTTTTAATCCAAATAAACAATAGATATTTTTTAAAATTTTAAAAAGACCATAATCTCCATTGTATAAACTTCCCACCGGTCTATTTTTACTTAAATCATATAACATAGGATTAGTGTCATTTAACAAATTCAATATATATGGAAATGATAATATTCTTAATTTTATCCTATTTTCTTCATTAAGTAAATTATTTAAAATATTTTCAAATTTATCAACATTTCTTTTTATATATTTATAGATTTTATCCTTACTCATCATTTTATTAGGAAAAAAATTATTAATTTTAGTTTTATGCAATCCTAATAAATGATAAAAATTTGAATTTTCAAATCTTATAACTATGTTTCCTTTTTCACCTCTATCAATTACATATACATATTTTTTTAATTCCTCAAATGTTTTTATTGCTTCTTTTAACATTTATACCTCCTTTAAAAGCGAAAAAAGAACTCACCATAAAAGATAAGTTCTTAGTAGCGCCCATATAGGGCAAAGGGGCTTCTACTTTGTGTTTTACCTATTACTAGGTCGCCGAAGCTAGGCTGGGGCTACTATCTCCCGTTAAAATACAATAGTTATCTCCAATGTATGTTTCAATTATACAACATTTTTCCTATACAATCAAGAATTTTGCAGTTAAAAAATGAGATTTCTCTCACTTTTAAGTTATTATTTAATTTTCACTACATTTGGAATAATCATCTGTCCACTCACTAACATTTTTTATCTCACTATTTTTTTTAGTATAATTTTTAATTGTCCCACCAATTATAGCAAATTCACTATTTTTCTTAAAATATAAAATATAACTTTTTTCCTTATCTTTAGTTGTCACAATTACTTTTCCATCAAATGTTTCTTTATCGGCATTGTATGCTGATATATCAATTAACTTTTTAATTGTAAAACAAGCTGTTGTTGTTCCATCTTCACTATTTATTTTTAAACTATCGCTTGAATCACTAGAAAATGTATAATCTCCTAATGTATATAAGTTCATTGCCATATCTGCAGCTTCAACCGCATTTGAAGCCTCAATCAAAAATGCATCTTCTCTCGCCGTAGACATATAAGGTAAAACTGTCGTTGTGGCTAAAACCATAACAATGGCAAGTACAACAATAACCGCTAGTAATTCAATTAATGTAAAACCTTTATTATTCTTCATATTTTACCTACTAACTAGCTGGACAAGTAAATGTACCTTTACTATTACTGCTTTTAGACCAATCTTCTACTTTATCATTCTCTACTTTACCCCCGTCACCATTGTCAACATATAATGACTCATTATGCATTTTTACTTTATAAACATAAGCTTTACTAGGCTCTGGTTTAGAGGTTTCTACTAATACATAACCTTCATAAGTACCTTTCTCGTTGTTTTTTTCTTCATATATATCTTTCTTATCTTTTTGCCAAATACCTAAATCAACTAATTTGCCAATTGAAAAACAATATACTCCTGTTTCTTCATTAGCAACATATCCATCACCACTTAATTGTTCTGGTGTGATAGATCCTAAAAGTTTTAAAGTCATAGCCTCTTGAGCAGCGGTAATAGCATCACCAGCCTCTATGGCAAAAGCTTTCTTCCTTGCATCAGCCATATATGGTAAAACTGTCGTTGTGGCTAAAACCATAACAATAGCAAGTACGACAATAACTGCTAATAATTCAATTAAAGTAAAACCTTTCTTATTTTTAATAGTGTTCATATATTCACCTCTATTATTTTTCCTAATTTAATATTACAATAATTAGTTATTAATGTCAATTATAAAGCACTTCATTTTCGTTATTATTAGACATTTCAAACTCTAAAATTTCCCTTGTTATATTTCCCACATTATCTTTAACACAAATAGAATAATTTTTCTCTTCTTCATATGGAAAAATATTACTTTCTTCCCATAAAACATTACTGCAATCTAAGGAAGTACCGAAATAATATTCTTTAATTCCTGAACCTATTCCATCATTTGCTATTATCTTTATTTTTCCTTCATTTATACTTTTTTTCGTTTCTTCTATATCAATTTTCGGATTTTCATTATCAACTTTTAAATCGATACTAGCTTTTAATCTTTTAATGGTATCTTCTTCATAAATAGTCATTTGAAAAATATAAGTACCATTTATAACACGATTTACAGTATCTAAATTTATTTTATTGCTACTTTCTTCTAATCCACTTGTACTTGACCAGATACATTTATTTAAATTACAATCAATATCTATATCATCACTTATGGCTTCTAAAGTAATACTTCCTTTTAAAAAGTTATCTAAATCTTCCACTACTTCGCCATTGTTTATAACATTTATCTTTATTAAAGAACTTTTTTCTTTTAAGACATTTAAATCACAGTTATTATTTTCATCTAAATATTTTTCTTGGGTAAATTTGGCATCATAATAATCACTTTCTTTTTGCATTTCCACTAAATAACAATTTAATACTTCGGAATCAATGGGATTTACTAAATGGTCACTTTCATCACCTTTTAAGTACCCTTCTTTAATTAAAGTATCAACATAGACGTATTCCTCTTTTGTATCACTAGCATACTTAGAGGCCGCTATTTCAATGTTTTTAAGCATATTTTGGTAATGGCTTTTTTTTACTGAGGATGAAATATTATTAACTGTGGGAACAGCAATTAAAATAATTAAAGATAAAATTGAGATTGTCACTAATAACTCTAATATTGTAAACCCTTTTTTCATCCTATTCACCATTATAATTTTAACACAAAAACTAGCCTAAAGAAACATCTAACATCATCATTATGACAAATCCTAATATCGTAAAGAAACTAATAATATTTTGATGCTTTGATTTTTGACTTTCGGGAATTAGTTCCGATACGGCTACATAAATCATGGCACCAGCCGCAAAAGATAAAAAGAATGGTAAAATATTTTTCACATAGATAACTAAAAAGCAGCCGATTAAACCAGCAATTGGTTCAACTATACCACTTAAAGCCCCATACATAAAAGATTTAAAACGACTCATTCCTTCTCTTCTTAAAGGAAGACTAACCGCTGTTCCTTCGGGAAAATTTTGAATACCAACACCAACTGCTAACATAAAGGCTGAAGCCAAAGTGGCATCTTTAGCACCACTTAATAAAGATCCAAAGGCAACCCCTATAGCAAGTCCTTCCGGAATATTATGTAAGGTGATGGAAAAAATTAACATTAAACTTCTTTTAATACCCTTAATATTTCCAACTATTTTTTTAGTTAAAAATTTATCAAATAATATATCACATAATATTAAAATAACACTACCAACAAAAAAGCCTAAAGAAACAATTAACCAAGCATTCATGCCATTATTATTGGCTGTATCAATCGCGGGATTTAAAAGGGACCAAAAAGAGGCCGAAATCATAATACCCGCCGATAAACCCATCATGGCATCTAAGATAGTTCCATTAACTTTTTTAAAGAAAAAAACTAAAGCTGCACCTAAAGCTGTTATACCAAATGTCATTAGTGTGGCTAATAATACTTGAATATAAACATTTGCATTAATATAAAAATTTATCAAAATAAACACCCTATTATAATATATAAAAAAACATAAATAAATTGAGGGCAAAAAATAATGATATGTTTTTCATATCATTATCTAAAATACTTATTTTAATTTTTCAATATCTTTGTGATTTAAATTAGTAATTTCAGAAATTTCTTTTATGGAATAGCCCTTTTCTAACATATTCTTGGCAATGGCATTAGCTTTATTTGTTTCTCCTTCTTCAATGCCTTCTAATTTACCTTCTTTTTTGGCTTCATTAACTCGCATTTGCTCTCTTATTTTAAATTCTTCTTCTCTACTTATCTCTCTTCTAAATACAAAATCATCATTTAACTTTTCCACTTCTTCTTCCACTCCCTTTATTAGCTTATCTACTTTTGCTAACTTCTTTAACTCCTCTTTATTAGCATCTAACATTACTAAATATATGTGGGTTTTATCACCTTTTATGTTTTTATGATACCAAATATCTTTATATTTGGCAATATTTACGGTGATGATTTTAAAGCTTTCACTATATTTTATTCCTTTCTCATTTTGGACATAAAAAGTTTTCTTTTCTTCTTCTTTTTTACTTTCATTAAAATTAATATCAATATGTAAGACTTCTAATTTTTCATCAATATCTTCGATATATTCTCCCCTTAATTTCTTTTGAGAATATAGAGTTGTATAGTATACTAAATTTCTTTCTTTGGTTGATTTATCAAAGTTAGTATTTAATTCAACATTATGTGAATATTCACATAAGATAAATTATATGAACTTTTTATTTATGTGAACAAACCATTATAAAGCAAGAAAATATAATGGTTTTATTTTTAAAAAGTTCACATAAACGAGTATAATAATTTCTTGGAAGTTTATCTTCCTAGAAATGCGAGGTGTTGTATATGTATGCAACAGAAATCAACTACAATATTCGAAAGGAGGAAGTAATTTATGAAACCGAAAAAAGTCCAACAATAATTTATAATAAAAACAATTTATATTATAATATCTTAAATGAATATATTCATTATTTAAATACAAAAGAATTAGAAAAATCAACAATATATTCAGCCAAAAGAAATTGTATTCATTTTTTGAATTATATTGAAAATTATGGAATTGTAAAAATTATTGATATTAACATTAAGGTTATTGAAAACTATATACAAAATATAAGGAACAATTTAAGTGTTCATACTAAAAAAAATATATTAAAAAATATTAAACTTTTACTAAAATATCTTTATATAAAAGAATATATAACTGAAGATTTATCTTTAAATATTCCAACTATAAAAGTCCCCAATTATAACACAGTTCCTAGTATAATGACCGATGAAAATATTAGAAAAATGTTTCAGACTATAAATAGAAATACGAAACATGGCAAAAAAGTATATGCTATTTTTTTATTGGCTTTGAGGTATGGATTAAGACCATGTGATATAAAAAATTTAAAATTTGAAAATATTTATTGGAAAGAAAGAAAAATTAAAATTATTCAACACAAAACTAAAGTCCCTCTTACTTTACCTTTAACTGAAGAAATATCATATGCTTTAATTGATTATATAAAAAACGCAAGAATAAAAAGTGATGAACCATACATTTTTTTAACAAAAAATGCCCAAAAATATGGACTTCATAATTCTTTTTACAATTATTATACACAATTATTAAAAAAAGCTAATATAGTTTTACCTAAAAATCACAAAAAAGGAATATACTCCTTAAGGCACACTTTGGCAAGTTCGCTTCTTAAAGAAAATATTCCATTACCTATTATATCATCAACTTTAGGTCATTCAAGCACGATGTCCACAATGAACTATTTAAAAATTGATTTAAATCAGTTAAAAACTTGTTGTTTAGAAATTGAGGATATTTATGAAAAAAGATAAATATACATTTTCTAGTTCATATAAAGAATATATGAAAAATTACATTGATTATAGAAAAAAATTATATACTTATCATAGTTATGAAGTTTATTTAAGATCATTCGATAAATATATAATTTCTAATCCTCCCAAAAATAATATATTATCTAAAGAATACTTAGAAAAATGGTTAACAAAAAAAGAAAGCGAAAGTAATAATACTTTATATCAAAGAGCAATATTTATAAAAAGTTTCGCCATTTATTTAAATCTCCATGGAGTAAAGGCATATGTCATAAATATGAAATATTACAAATATATTCAAGAATTTATTCCTCATATTTATACTAATGAAGAAATTATAGAGATATTTCGAAGTTTAAATAAAACTATAAATAATAAGTTAATCTCTTATAAAAAAGAAATGTATAAATTATTGTTTTTATTACTTTATTGCTGTGGTCTAAGAATTTCGGAAGCACTTCATATTACATGGCAAAATATAAATGTTGATAATCAATACATTGAAATTTTAAAATCAAAAAATCATATGAGTCGAATTGTTGCTATTAATGATTATATATGCCAAGAAATTTTGAGTTATAAATCTCTATTTAAAAACATTTCTCAAAATGATTTTGTCTTTCCTAGTCGAAATAAAACATCAATTCAAGTTCAAAGAATAGAAGAAAATTTTCATAAAATTATTAAAAACTCTAATTTGAATCAAAATAATTATTATAGAATCCATGACTTTCGTCATACTTTCGCTGTTCATAATTTAAGAAAATGTTTTTTAAACAAAGAAGATATAAATGTTAAATTACCTATTCTTATGACTTATATGGGACATCAAGATATTAAATATACAGAATATTACCTTCGCTTTACTGCAGATATGTATCCAGAATTTATTAAGGAAAATGAAAATTATTTTTCTAATGTTATTCCTAATGTGGAGGATTTTAAAAATGAATAAAAATTTAGGATATTATATTAGAGATTTTTTAAATAATTATTTACAGTTAGTAAGAAATTTTAGTCAAAATACAATTATGTCTTATCGAGATACTATAAAATTATTTTTAATTTTTAATCGAGATATTAATCATTTAAAAATAGAAAATATAAATTTAGAATCACTTAATAAGGACAATATTTTAAATTTTTTAAATTGGCTTGAAAATAAAAGAAATTGTTCTATTAATACTAGAAATCAAAGACTAGCTTGTTTGAAAAGTTTTTGTAAGTTTATTTTTGAAAATGATTCTTTATCTATCGAATATCTACAAAATATTTTTGATATACCATTTAAAAGATATGCAAAAAAGGAAATTGAGTTTTTAACTAAATCGGAAATGACTAATTTATTAAGAAAGCCTAATATTGCTTCTAAACAAGGAAAAAAATCTCTAATGATTATTACCTTGTTATATGATGCAGGTTTAAGGATAAGCGAACTTATAAATTTAAAAGTCGAAAATATAGATTTAACCAATGACATTGCAAGAATTAAAGTAAAACAAAGCAAGAACAATAAATCTAGACAAATTCCTGTCACAGAAAATACTAAAAAAATGTTAAAAGAATTTATAAAAGAAAAACAGCCTAATGATTATTTAATTGTTAGCAATAGAAATGATAAATATACTCCAAATGGAATTAGAAGAATAATAAAAAAATACACACAAGATTTAAATATATCTGTTACACCTCATACTTTTAGACATACAAAAGCAAGTCATTTAGTTGAAACTAATGTGCCTATTATTTATATTAGAGATTTTTTAGGACACGCAAGTATTGAAACTACTATGAATTATGCCAAAATAAATAGTAAAATTAAAAATGAGACAATAATTAATCATGGAATAAAACTTGAAAATAATATTACTTTTAATTTGAAAGATGAAGAATTATTAGAATGGCTCGAAAATTTATAAAAATATTATGTGAACTTTTTAAAAATAAAACCATTATATTTTCTTGCTTTATAATGGTTTGTTCACATAAATAAAAAGTTCATATAATCTACATTTATTAATTTATTATCTTTAGTACTTACTAAGATATCTAAGGTATTTACTTTACTTTTGACATTCTTAATTGGTAGTTCTGTAGGGACAAAACTAATTATCTTTACTTCCTCTTCTAAAATATCTGTTAATACTTTTTCTAAAACTTCTGGATTAACATCTACTACCTTTTTAAATACTCGATCATATTTTAAATGATAAAATTTATTTTCTTCATTTTGTTCTACTAATTCATTTTCTATTTTTTCTGCTAGCATTAAATCTCCTCCTTCTTTTGTTCAACTAATTAACCATTTTTTATTCTTTTTTTGATATCAAAATTTAAGTCAATATTTTTCCTCCCTTCACTTATATTATTGTAAAAAAATCCTTGATTTCCTTTTTTTTCGCGAAATTTCTTTTAAAAAAGAACACATTTGTTGTAAAAGCACAAAAAAATAACGAAGTCTATAGGTTATTTCGTAAAATAAACCATCTTCGTTTTCTCTTTAGACTAAAAGTCTTAGATAATCTTTGTCTTCTATCTTCCCTA
>CANRGQ010000016.1 GCA_947630195.1 uncultured Bacilli bacterium | reverse complement strand
TCTTTGTCTTCTATCTTCCCTAGTATATAACCTTAATCATATAATCATTCAAGTTATAGAAGGCTGGCGAACCGCATACGTATTGTTCACATTCGGGTTGCCCAAGTTGCCGTCCGTATTCACATTCCACGCATTGTAATTGTAACCGTCATTGCCATACCTAACATCTATATCAAGATTACTATTTATATTATATCGTAAAACTATTGATTTAAAAAAGATAATTATCTAAATATAACTATCTTCTTGCTATTTATTAGTTTTTCTTTTTGCTGATACTATTTTAACTTTACTTTTTCCATTTAAAGCATCCTCACTCCACTCGAAGGGAGTAACATCTTTTAAAGCTTCTTTTAAACTAATAGTAGGTCTAGGTTGAGAAAAAAAGCTTTTTGGTAGTTTTTTTACTTTTTCTTTTTTCAAAATCAATTCACCTCTTTCATTATTATAATTAAAAATTTGGAAGACATATTTAATTAAGTATACTCAACAAAAGATAATTGACAAATAGTATATTATTTGATATATTGTTTGTACCGAAAGCAATATGCTTTGACAGGTCTATAGTTGGTGTTCGATGTTGAATTTAATTCTTAGCACCGACTCAACTAGAAAGGAACAATGTTTCCTTTTTTTATTGCTTTTTTCAAACTAATCTCCTCTTTCTAAATAAGATTATACATCAAAACAATTTAAAAAGGAATATTCTTTGTATCATATAAGTAATATGTGATTTAGACAATACAAAAGATGAGAAGACTCACCTTTAACTTTATTATTTAAATACTTTACTATAGTAATTATTCATAATTATTTTAGTACTCATATTTATTTTATTTAAAACAATTTGGTTCATTGTTTTAACGTAATTGTCATCTACTTCGATACCATCCTTAGGAACAAACTTACCACTTGAAGAAAAATATGTACCTTTATCAGATACCCAAGATTTATTAGCAAACATGGCAAGTCCACCTTCCGTACTTAAAATATCTTTACCAATAAATAATCTAGAATCGTAATTAATACCAAAAGCGTTATAAATAGTTGGAATAACATCTAATTGACTTCCTACTTTACTAATATTTACCGTATCCATTTTATTATTCCAGAATATAAATTTACTATGGTTAATTTCGACAACATCATCTTTTTGGTAATCTGCCATTTCATATACTTCTGATGGATTTAAATCATATGGGTAATGATCTCCCACTAGAGCAATAACCGTATTATCAAGGATTCCTTTTTCATCTAATTTTTTAATTAAAGAATCTAAGGCTTTATCAAGTTCCATTTGGGCCGCTAGATATGTAGCGGCTCTTTCGGAATAATTAAGACCAGATGCTAAATACTCTTCTTTGTTTTTCTTAGCCATTTGGTTAGAATTAAAGCCGTCATAACTAGAATGCCCGGAGTTAGAAGCATAGAAAACCATAAATTTATTACCTTCCGTTGCATATTCATCCACGGTAGCATTAATCATCTCTAAATCACTTCTTGGCCATAAATTACAATTAATAACTTTTTCTAAGCCCGTATTACAAGCTTTAAAATTATCAAAACCTAAACTTGGTAAATATTTATTTCGACTTTGGAAGGAGGCACTATTGTTATGGTATGCATAAGTATTATAACCGGCTTCTTTAAATTTAGTTGCCACTCCTTGAGGAAATGCTACATTACCCGTTCTAAATCTTCCTAAAATATCCGTGCCTGAAGCATAAAGACCAGTTAGTTCTTGAAATTCTCCTCCAATGGTACTATAAATAGTTGGCGTATAAAAATCTTCAAAAACAAAACCACTATGAGAAAGTTTATATAATGTTGGCGTTATTTCTTTTTTAACCGCCACTTCATTAAAGGATTCCGCCATAAACAAAATTAAATTTTTATCTTTAAAGAAGCCTGTATAATCGTTTTGTAAAGTACCAGGATCATTTTTAAAATATTCATGCATACTTTTAATGGCACTATTAGATTCATTTGCAATTAAACTATCAAAATCAATATCTAAATTATTATAATCATAGACTTTTGGGGTATCTTGGTCTTTATCCTTATCATTAGATAAAGGATTATCAACATGCACTAATTTTTCTTCAAAACCAAAGATAGCTCTTTTAGTATCTAAGACAAACGTATTTAAAACTCCTAAGTTTTCCATACTTAAAGAAATATCATTGACTTTATAATTTAAAACATAAGGTGAATATGTAGCATCTTTTCCAATAAATAAACTTGCTATATAAACTCCATAAAAACCAACCCCAATAGCAAGTAAGACTAATACTTGTTTAATATTATTTTGTTTAAAACAGATTCTTTTACTAAAAATTAAACTAACTACTAAAGGAACAAAGAATAAAATAATACCCGGTATTCTTCTTAAAGTCTCAATAACGGCTTTTCCCATAAAGTCGGTTACTTGATCAGCTACCCCAAAAGTAGATAAAGAAATATAAAAATCAAAGTATGATTTAACGACATATTGGGCACTAAACCAAATCGTAATAAGACTTAATAAAACTATAAAAACTATTTTATTAACCTTTTTATTACTACTTAAAGTACATAGAACTCCTAAAATAAAACTCAAAGAAATTAGGAAGATAAACATATTTAAGAAAGATAATTTAAATATATTTATACCTAATAATAATTTATAAACAATTTCCATAAAAAGAAAACTGACTAAAAAGACTAAACTTAAATTTATTTTTTTCATACTTATCACATCTTTATTATAACAATATTCTTCTAAATTGTTAAATATTTTTATGCTTTTATTTGACAAAAAAGAAGAAAATATTACTTTTCTTCATATAAGACTATTTGTTCTAAACTACATTTATTAAAGATATCATTTATATTATTTTGTATTAATTCCCCATATTTATTTTTAAAATAAAAAGTATATTTTTTACCTTTAATTAAAGCTTTAACGCTTTCATCATCCATAACTCTTTCAATTTTAATGGCTTCTTCTTTATCTTTGATAGTAAGTTCATAAAAATGCTTTTTAACTTTTTCGGTATGGCCTTCTTTATCAATAACATTTTCAACTTCTCTTATTCCTAAATCTTTAACATTATCTAAAGTATATATTTTGGTAAAACTTTTATCTTCAAAGAAATCTTTACCACAAGCCCCATTTTTAAAAGCCGTAGTCGTATTCATATTTTTCCCAAAATAGATATCTCTATTACCTTCTTCCGTATGACATCTAATAATGGTTAAATCATCTTTAAATAAATCTTTATCTTTCGTTTTATAAATGATGGTTCCTCCATCTTTTAAAGTAGTTTTAACATTTAAATTGTTTTCTAAAGAGGTAAATAAATCATCAACACTTTCATATTTAGCAAGATATTCTCTTAAATCAAGATATTCTTCATTATCTTTAATAGTTAATTTATCTAAATTATATAAATAGATATGAGAATTATCTAAGACCATATATTCACTTACGGTATTATCTTTACTATAACTATCGACATCTTTTCGTTCATTTTTAAATTTACCAATAATACTAATTAGTAAGATAATAATTAAAGCAATAATTAACAAAGTAAAGATATTAACAATTACTTTATTTAATTTATTATAATTCTTCTTTTTACTTCTTCTTTTCTTCTTTTTCATAATGACTCCTAATTACTTCTTATATTAATATAGATTATTAAACCTTTCAAGATATTTTTACCATCTTCTTTAATATCTAGAGCATCAATGCCTTCGGTGATATCCGTATATAAATCATTTAAATAATTATAAGTGTATTCTAAAGCGCCACTTTCTTTTAAGATTTCTCTTATATTAAGTAAATCTTTATTACTAACTTCTTTATTGCCATAAATCTTTAAAAATTCTTCTTTATAACTGGTATTTATGACATAAGAGTAAAGTAAAGTTTGTTTAAATTCGCATATATCCGAAGTATTGGGTTTACCAATGGTTTGAGTATCTCCAAAAATACCTAAGATATCATCTTTGATTTGAAAAGAAAGTCCTATTTTATTTAAAATATCTTCCATCTTTTTATCTATTTTTTTACCACCAAGTAAATATCCTAAAGCAAAAGGACCAATAATAGTATAAGTACTAGTTTTTAAATGATAAATATTTATAATATCTTCATTTTTAATTTCTTTTAAATCATATTTACCATAGAATGGTAAAGTTACATCAATAACTTCTCCCTTAATCGTTTTAATAACAATATCATTATATAGTTTTAAGATTTCAGGAAAATTAGGATGAGTGCCATACTTTTGAACTAAATAGTTTTGGGCCTCATAAAAGAATAAGTCTCCGGCACAAATAGCTAGAGAGTTAGCTAGTTTTAAAACATCATTAAAATAAATAGGATTATCGGAATATGGTCTATATTCCTTACATATTCTTCTTGGAATAGTATCTTTACCTCTCCTAGTGCGTGCATTATCAATGATATCATCATGTACTAAAATACTGGTTTCTAAAGTTTCATAAGTTAAGGCTAAATCTAAATAATTATCATAACCAGCAAGTAAGGATGCTAAAGATATAAGAGTTCCTCTTAAGTATTTACCATCTTTATTTAAATCAATAAAATAATCGACAATTTTATTTACTTCTTCTGCGTCTTCTAAAGATTTAAATTCTTGATTAAAGGTAGGCTCATAAGTTTTAAATTCTTTTAGTCTATCTTTATAAAATAATAAAAACATTGTTAAGTATTTATAATTATATATTTCTTTAAGGGGTGTTGATGGTCCACCCGTTAGGACAATATTATCAAATGAAGTATAATCACTTTTTAAAAAGAAAGAATTAAAATTACTTAAATCATTAAATTCATAAGTGGGAATAATACTTTGATATTTTTCGGTTAATTCATGCGTATCTTTACCATCTCCAATAACGAGTAATAAAGAAGCATCTTTAATTTCCTTTTCAATACTTTTTTCAATATCTTCTAAATAACTTTTATTATGATTATCTTTTACTACCGGATAATATTCAATATGATGAACATTTAAATAATCTAATTCTTCCCCATTATAGGAACTTAAAATAACAATATCATTATCGTCTATTTTAGCTAAATCATAAATGACATAGATACCTAAATCATTTAATTCTTGCATGACTAAAGAATTATCAATAAAATCTTGATAAATATAAATTTGTCTATCACTATCATTTTGGATTTCTCTTTCGTATATTTCATATATTTTATCTAAAATATTATTAACATCTTCATTAGTCCCACAGATACTGGTAATCTTGACCATCTAAACCCACCTCCATATCAAAAAAGAAATAGAACCCTATTTCTTAAAATGAATCAATATTGATTTTTACTTTGGGCATTTTATTAATTGCTGCAAAAGCTTGAATTAAAGTACGAATTGAAGTTGATGTTTTACCATTTTTTCCAATTACTCGTCCCATATCACTTTCCGGAACTAAAATTTCTAAAATAGTAATATCATCATCAGCTTCAAATAAAGAAACTTTAACAAGGTCTGGCTCTTTAGTTATACTTTTTACTAAATATTCCGCAAATTCGACAACACTCATAAATGCCTACCTATTTCTTTTTAGTTTTTGATGCAGCATACTTAGCCATAATACCTTGTTTAGATAAAATATTACGTACAGTTGTGGTTGGCTCTGCTCCATTCTTTAACCAATTTAATGCTTTTTCTTCATCAATTGTAACAACTGAAGCACCTTTAATTGGATTATAAGTTCCTACTGTTTCAATAAAACGACCATCTCTTGGTGAACGTGAATCAGCAGCAACGATTCTATAAAATGGTTTTTGTTTTGAACCCATTCTTTTAAGTCTTAATTTAACTGCCATATAAAGTCCTTCCTTTCTTACTACCAATAGTATAACATTTACTTATATTTTATGTCAACATTTTTTCGTTGACAAAGTTATTTTTCAACTTCTTCAGTTTCTAAATAATTTTCGTTGACATCATCAATTTCTTTTTCTAAGTCATCATCTAGTAATTCGATATAGTCATCTTCATCATCTTCAACGGGAACTTTAACCATCGTATTACCGACAACTTCCACTCCTAATTCTTTTTCAATATTAAGTTCGACTAGGCCATCTTTAATTTCGACATTTGTAACTGTTGGTTGTTTTAGGCTTCTTACAATAATTTCTGAATTATCATTTAAAACCATATCATTTTTTAAAGGAATATTCATTTTGTCAGTATAGTTAAATCTTTTCGTACTAACCGATGTTTTCGTATCATTATCATAAGAATACCAAACGTTGACATCAAAAGCGCCATCTACTAAAACACTACCCATATTATTGGAACCTTTAAAAGCATGATTAATAATCCAACAACCTAAAATGGTATTTGGTTTTTCACTTGTTTCCATCATAAATTTATTACCACTAGTTTTTTTCGCTTTCCCAATTACCGCTTTAGTTACTATTTCTCTAAAATTAGTCAAATTTATCACTCTCCTAATTTAATCTATGCTAATACCCAAAAAAAGTACACATTATTAAATTAGAAGTATTTAATTTAAAAATCTAAACTATCTTCATTTAATAAAAATTCTTGTATACCGATTACCAATATTCCTTCTTCAGTATACCAATGTTTCATATTATCCTTTACCACAATAATCTTTTTAAAATTATCGTTTATATTCATTAAAGGTCTTTCTTCTTGAATTGTTTTTTCTCTTGTATCTAAACTTAATGTTGATTGCACATAATATCTTTTATTTCCTAAATTACACACAAAATCAACTTCTAATTGTTTCCTTTTATTATTATCTCTTAATTCTACTATTCCTACATCAACATTATAACCACGCACTAATAATTCATTATATATAATATTTTCCATTATATGATTTTCTTCTAATTGACGAAAATTAATTCTTGCATTACGAAGTCCTACATCAGTAAAATAATATTTACTTGGAGTAGAAATATATTTTTTACCTTTAATATCATATCTTTCTACTTTTTTAAGTAAAAAAGCCTCTAATAAATAGTTAATATAAGTAGTTATAGTTTGTTCACTAACATCTTTTATAGAATTACTTAAAAAAGTATTAGCAAGTTTAGCTGGATTAGTTAAAGAACCAATGGAAGAAGATAAAATATTGACAAGAGCATTTAAGACATCAATTCTTTTAATGTTATTTCTTTCAATTATATCTTTTAAATAAGTAGTTTCAAACAAATTACTTAAATAAGCACTTTTTTCTTCATCAGTTTTTTTAGATAAAATTAAAGGCATTCCTCCATATAATATATACTCATTCCAAGCTTCATATTTATCACCTTTAAAAGCCTCACAATATTCTTTAAAAGTTAAAGGATAAACTCGAACTTCATCTCCCCTACCTCTAAACTCAGTTATAATATCTGAAGATAAAAATTTAGAATTACTTCCAGTTACATATACATCAACATTTTTAATATGCAAAAAACCATTTAAAACTGATTCAAAATCCTCAACTTTTTGAATTTCATCTAAAATTATATAATACATCTTTTGGTCCACAATTAAACTCCGAATGTACTCATCTAAAACATCGGGATTTAAATATTTTTTATTCTTTCTTTCTTCTAAATCCAATTTTATTATATGGTCCTCACTTATTCCACTTTGCATTAGATAATCTTTGAAGATAGGATCCAACAAATAAGACTTTCCACATCTTCTTATTCCAGTTACAATTTTAATCATTCCATTTTCTCTTCGGCTGATTAATTTATTTAAATATAAATCTCTATTTATCTTTTTCATATTTAACCTCCATTGCATTTTTTTGGCAGAATTGCCACTTTTCTACAATGACAATTATACCATACCATTTTATAGATATCAATATTCTATTGAGGATTTTTGCCACTTTTGCCACTTTTCTAAAATAGAAAAAGAAAGAAAATTATTTTTCCTTCTTCATCTTTTCTAATTTAGTTAGTCCTCCCATATAAGGTTGTAATACTTTAGGAATTAAGACACTACCATCTTCTTGATAGTTATTTTCTAAAAGAGCAATTAAACCTCTTGGAGTTGCGACAACGGTATTTCTTGAAGTTTCAATATGCCCAATAAAATTTAAAATTGGTCATTCATCAAAAAGTCAAATATATTAAGATGTTTAATCCCATCTTGAGAATAATCTTCTTTATTAATCGAAATTACATATTTAGGATAATTATCACTTATACTATTAAAAGCCTTAAATTCCCTAATTCTAGTTTCTTCATTAGATAAATCATAACAAGCTTGAATATATTTAATATTTTTATTTTTAGATGCTATAAAGTCTATCTCACCATCTTTAGTCTTTCCAACATAAACATCATATCCCTTTTTTATTAATTCATTGTATATTAAATTTTCAAAAGCTCGTGAGTAGTTAATTTCTTTGCTATTAGTTTTTATTCTTTTTATACCCAAATCTGTAGCATAAAATTTGTTTAATGTTTTCAATACGGCTTTTCCATTTACATCATATCTATAAACTCTGTTAATAATAAAAGTTGAGCAAAGCGCTTCTAAATACTTATACAATGTATCTGTAGCAACTTTATTGCCACTTTTTGCTAAATAATCTAACACATTTGTTGCAGAAAATTCTCTTGTTTCAATTTCTAAAATATACTGAAGTATTTTATTAAATGAAGTAACATCTGATATTCCAAGTCTTTCTACAACGTCTTTAAGAAGTATTGAATCATAAACATCTCTTATATAATTTTCTTTTGAATCATTATTATCAAAAGCAAACCTTTGAGGCAAAGTTCCCCATTCAAAAACATCTAATAATAAATCAAAATATTTTTCTGGTTTAGTATTAGTTATTTGGACAGCTTCTTTAAATGATAAAGGATTAATTCTAAAACTTACATAACGTCCTGATAAATCAGTTGATAATTCTAAAAAAGTCATTTTGCTATTTGAACCGGTAATAAAAATACTAAATTGATTGGTAATTCTTAAAGAATTAATGGCTTTTTCAAAATCTTTTACTTTTTGAACTTCATCTAAAAATATGTAATAAGTTTTTTTATCTTTTACTAAGTTCTTGATATATTTATTTAATTCTATTGCATCAGTTATATTAGCATAATCGAGTGATTCAAAATTAATATATATTATATGATTATCTTTAACTCCACTTTCTTTGATATCTTCGATTATTTGCTGTAATATTACGGATTTACCACTTCTTCTTAATCCACACAAAATTTTTATTAATGAGTTCACATGATAAAAATCCTTAATTTTATTTAAATAGTAACTTCTTTTTAACATATTCTTTCACCTCGCTAATTATATTATATAATAAAATTGTTCAAATATAAAGTTTTTTTGTTGAATTGGAAAAACTTTTTGATTTTACGTTTTTTTTGGTTTAATTGGAAAAACTTTTTGCTGAAGATTTTTGCCACTTTTGCCACTTTTCTACAATAGAAAAAAGAAAGAAAATTATTTTTCCTTCTTTATCTTTTCTAATTTAGTTAGTCCTCCCATATAAGGTTGTAATACTTTAGGAATTAAGACACTACCATCTTCTTGATAGTTATTCTCTAAAAGAGCAATTAAACCTCTTGGAGTTGCGACAACAGTATTATTTAAAGAGCATAAATATTTAGTTCCTTCACTACCCTTATAACGAATACCTAATCTTCTCGTTTGAGCATCTCCTAGAATTGAACAAGAACCAACTTCAAAATATTTTTGTTGTCTTGGACTCCAAGCTTCCACATCACAAGATTTAACTTTTAAATCAGCAAGGTCACCACTACAACATTCTAAAGTTCTAACTGGTATATCTAAACTTCTAAAGAACTCAACGGTATAACTCCACATCTTGTTATACCAATCCATTCCTTCTTCCATTTTACATAAAACAACCATTTCTTGTTTTTCAAATTGGTGAACACGGTATAATCCTCTTTCTTCTAGACCGTGAGATCCTCCTTCTTTTCTAAAACATGGTGAATAACTAGTTAAAGTTAAAGGTAGTTCTTCTTCACTTAGCATTTGGCCAATGAATCTTCCCATCATTGAATGTTCACTCGTGCCAATTAAATATAAATCTTCGCCTTCAATTTTATACATCATGGCTTCCATTTCTTTAAATGACATAACACCAGTAACAACATCACTTCTAATCATAAATGGGGGAATACAATAAGTAAAACCTTTACTAATCATAAAGTCTCTGGCATAAGTTAAAAGAGCACTGTGAAGACGCGCAATATCACCTTTTAAAAAGTAGAAACCTTCCCCACTAGTTCTCCCAGCTGCCTCTTTATCTAAACCATTATATAAATCACAAATATCAGCATGATATGGTATTTCATAACTAGGCACTATTGGTTCACCAAATTTTTCAATTTCGACATTCTCACTATCATCTTTACCGATAGGAACACTTTCATCAATAATATTAGGAATAACCATCATTATTTTTTTAACACTTGCTTCTAATTCTTGTTCTTCTTTTTCTAAAGCTGGAATGTCTTCATTAATCTTGGCTATTTCTTCTTTTATTTTATTAGCTTCCTCAATTTTTTTATCGCGCATTAAAGCCCCAATTTGGGCACTTAATTTATTTTTTTCGCTTTTTAAATTATCGGCTTTCGTTTTACATTCCCGATACTTAATATCAAGTTCGTATACTTCATCTACTAAAGGTAATTTTTCATCTTGAAATTTCTTTTTAATATTTTCTTTTACTAAATCTCTTTGTTCTCTTATAAGTTTAATATCTATCATAATTTTTCCTCTTTTCTAAAAATAAAAAGAATGATACTAAGGAGTCAATCTGACGGTACCATCCTTTCTTTAACTTATTTTTTAACGGTTTTTATCCGGTATTTTTTAAATACTCATCCGAAGGAGATTCATCTATATTCATCCATTAGTTTCCACCAACCACTAACTCTCTATAAGGACTTATATAACTACTAGTCTTCATCAACGATTTATTTCATTCTATTCATTTGGTTCATTACTTGTCTTACTTGTTTTTGACTTGGTTTTCTTCCCATACTACTCATCATTGTTTCAATCATTTTTTCATTAATTGGAGGATTTTTAGTTAAATACTTTTTCATGACTAAGCGGGATATTAGAAAGCCAAGAATAACTCCCACAACAAGACCAATAACTAAATATAAAATATTTTGGAACATTATTTTTTAGATCCTTTCTTTGGTTCTTTCTTTAGTAAATCTCTAATTTCTTCTAAAAGAACGATATCAGCAGGTTTTGAAGGTAAAATTTCTTTTTCTTCTTCCTCTTTTTTACCTTTCTTACCTATTTTGTGTAAATCACTATTAAATTTATTCATTATTTTAACAACAATAAATAAACATATTGCCGTAATTAGAAAATCAAATACGGATTGAATGAAGGCACCATACATAATTTTGGCATCTCCAAGAGTTATGGAAAGTCCCGAAAAATCAACGCCGCCAAAAATGATTCCTAATAATGGCGTAAAAATATTATTAACTAAACTAGTTACAATATTTCCAAATGCTGCCCCGATGATAACACCGACAGCAAGATCAACGACATTGCCTCTTGCAATAAATTTTTTAAATTCTTGTAACACTTAAATCACCTAAATTAATTTTATTATAGATTACCTTTTTTTGCAAGAAAAACCAGTAAAAAAGAACTAATTCATAGCTCTTTTAAACATTTTTTCTAAATCATAAATACTAAATTTAATAATGGTTGGTCTTCCATGAGGACAATTATAAGGATTATCACATTTAACTAAGTTATTAAGTAGTCCTTCTATTTCTAACATTGAAATATGTTCATTAGCTTTAATAGCCATTTTACAAGCCAAAGTAATGGCTACATTTTCTCTAAATTTAATCGGATCAAACTCTCCTTTTAAATTAATAATTAAATCAATAATCTTTCTAATACTTTCTTCTTCTATTCCTTGTCTTAACCAAGTAGGATGACTTTTAACCATAATGGTATTAATTCCAAATTCTTCATAACTAAATCCCATATCTAAAAATATTTGTTTATGATTATTAAATTCAATATATTCACTACCTTGCATTTCAATACTTATTGGGACTAACATATCCGTAACCATTACTTTATCTTTTTTTAAATTATCTAGATAATGTTCATAGTTAACTCTTTCTTGTGCCGCATGTTGGTCAATTAAATAAATGCCTTCATCATTTTCACAAACAATATAAGTACCTAAACATAAACCTACCGGATATAAAACTAAACTCTTAAATTCTTCATTCTTAACATTTTCTTTGGTATCCCCAAAGTCCATTGTCATTTGTTTTTCTGCAGATTCTTTTTCTTCTTTTATTTCTTCTAATTCCTCTAAGGGAACAAAAGCATCTTTCAAGTTACTTATATCTTCTTTTTTTATGGCATCAGGAATAAGTAAATTTTCATATAAAGCATCTTTTAAAGTATTATAAATTAAATCATATAAAGAATTCATTTTACTTAATTTAACATCTTGTTTAGTTGGGTGAATATTCACATCCACTAAAGTAGGATCTACTTCTATATTTAAAACTACAATGGGGTATTTTCCATCAGGTTTATAAGTATAATAAGCATCATTAATCGCTTTATTAATTTCATTATTTTTTACAACTCTTCCATTAATAAAAGTATTTAAGTGACTCCTGCTACTCTTTAGAATTTCGGGTTTACAAATATAACCTTTAATTTCAAAGTCATCATTTAAGCCTTTTACTTCTAACATTTTGGAAGATACCGCTAAACCATATATTTCATGAATAGTTTTAAGTAAGTTATTACTGCCACTAGTTTTAACAATAATATTATCATTATTAGTTAAAGTAAAAGAAATATCCGGTTTCGCTAAAGCTAGTTTTTCAATAAAAGAAGTAGTATTTGCAAGTTCTGTCGTTTCACTTTTTAAATATTTAAGACGCGCTGGGGTATTATAAAATAAATTGGTTATTGTTACTTTCGTCCCTTTTTTGGCTTGGCTCGGTTTTTTCTCTAAAATAGTGCCCCCTTTAATATGAATAAGAGTACCAATGTCTTCCCGACAACTTTCCATAACAACTTCAGAAACACTCGCAATTGAAGGGAGTGCCTCACCTCTAAAACCTAAAGTATTAATAAAGAACAAATCATCATCTTTATATATCTTACTGGTCGCATGTCTTAAAAAAGCATTTTCAATATCGGTACTATCCATACCCATACCATCATCAATAACCTCAATACTTTCAAGTCCGCCTTTTAAAAGATGAACTAAAATTCTGGTACTACCCGCATCAATACTATTTTCGACTAGTTCTTTAACAACCGATGCACATTTTTCCACTACTTCCCCAGCCGCGATTTTATTGGCTAAATTTTCACTCATTACTTTTATAACACTCATAAATACCTCTTATTTAATTATTGAATTTCTTATTTCTAAATCTTTATTACATTTTATATTGGCTTTACTTATGTAAATAAAGCCCCCTTCAAGTAAAATTAAATCATTTTTATCTAAAACATATTCTTTATCTAAAGGAGTATCTTCTTTTTTACTTAGAACAGTTTCTTTATTAGGTAGATACATTGTAAGACTACCTTCCCCTTTTATTTTTAAATCATTAATGGTATAAACAAAATCTTTATTTAAATTTTTGACTACAACATTAATATTATCAATATTCTTTTTCTCTTTATTTAAAGATAAACCTGGACTATCATAAATGGTAGTCTCCATATAATTTAACTTAATAAAATCTAAAGTCGTATTACTATATTTACTGGTAGTTAAATTAATACCTAGTATTTCATTTATTAAACTAGATTTCCCGGAGGAAGTTTCGCCAGCTAGTAAAATAGTTTTATTTTCTAAGATAAGATTATGAATTAGACTTAAATTAATTCTTCTTTTAACACTGATAAAATAGATATCTGCATCTATCTCATAAACTCTTTGGATATTTTCTTTTAAATGCTCTAGTTTTAAGTTATTGGGAATTAAATCCATCTTATTAATAACTAATATTTTTTTGCTTTTTATTTGTTTAAAAGCCTCGATTACTTTTTCATTAAGACTAAATAAATCGGTAATAAAGAAGACATAGGCAGCATACTTATTAATTTTATTAATAATTTTTGCATTATCTAAATCATCTATCTTAACTTCTTTATTATAATTAATAGTTTTAAAACATCTTTCACAGTATATATTTTCTATTTTTGGGGTATAACCTAATTTAGTTTTATCAATACTCTGTAAAGTTATCCCACATCCCTTACACTTACTCATAATATTTTCCTTTATAAAGAATACCTTTTTTATTTAATTTTTTGATTATTCTTCTTTCTAATTTTCTTAAAATACCCATCATAAATGGTTCATCTTCACTAATACTATTAACTAAGATAGTCGTAAAATTCATTTTATTACCACTCCAAATATCGGTAATGAGATTATCGCCAATCATGGCTATTTCGGTATCTTTATAATTATAAAGTTTCATAATCTTTTTTAACTTAGTTGTAAGAGGTTTATGGGACTTAAAAGAAGAATCTAAATTTAATTTTTCTTTAAAAGGTCTAATTCTATTTTTATTACTATTTGAAACAATAATTATTTTAAAGTCTTTTGATAATTCAAAAACTAATTCTTCTAAAGATGTATCAGGAAAGTTGGTAGTATAACTAACTAACGTATTATTTAAATCAAATAATAAACATTTAATTCCTCTTTTTTTAAGTTTTTGATAATTAATTGTATAAATACTTTGATTATACATATCGGGAACAAATCCATCCATATTTTATCCTCCTTTTTATTTAAAATAAACTAAGTTGGGCTGATTCAGGCATACCTTCAAAAACATTTAAACTTCTTAATTTTTCCATGGTGGAAACATTTACTTTGCCTCGGTTTTGAAAGTCTTCGACACAGAAGAATTCTTTTTTATTTCTTTCTTCGATTATTTGACTCGCCACCGCATCTCCTAGACCATCAATCGTTCTAAATGGCGAAATTAAAGTTTTATGGTCATCATCAATTATATAATTTTTGGCTTCACTTCTTTTGATATCAATGTTGCCAAATTTGAAACCTCTGGCGGTTGCCTCCAATGCCAGTTTTAAAGTTTCGAGTAAAGACACTTCTTTAGAAGTTGCTTCATAACCTTTACCAATTATTTCATTAATTCTTGCTCTTATCGCATCATAGCCTTTAATCATTGTTTCAATTTCGAAATCATCAAAACGCGTTGAGAAATAAGAAGCATAATACTCCGCTGGATAATGCACTTTAAAATAAGCAATCCGAAAGGCACTCATAACATAAGCAGCGGCATGGGCCTTTGGGAACATGTACTTAATTTTTCCACAAGACTCAATGTACCAATCTGGAATGCCCGCCTCTTTCATAGTTTCTTTATGTTTAGCCCATCCTTCGGGATCTTTCGATGCCTTACCTTTTCTGACAAATTCCATAATTTTGAAGGCTTTTAAAGGGTCCATCCCATTTTGAATTAAATAAACCATAATGTCATCCCGACAACCAATAACTTCTTTAAAAGGAACAACATTTTTTCTAATTAATTCTTGGGCATTGCCAAGCCAAACGTCAGTACCATGAGAAAGTCCAGATAGTTTAATAAGTTCGGCAAATGTTGTTGGTTTAGTATCTTTAAGCATCCCAATTGTAAAGTTCGTTCCAAATTCAGGAACTCCTAGGGTACCGGTATCATTCATAATTTGTTCTTTGGTAACTCCCAAAACATCAGGAGATAAGAACAAACTCATAGTCTCTTTATCATCAAAAGGCACTGTTCTTACATCAATACCGGTTAAATCTTGTAACATTCTTAATTGAGTTGGGTCAGTATGACCTAAGATATCTAGTTTTAAAACGTCTTGGTCAATGGCATGGTAATCAAAATGGGTTGTTCGCCAAGCAGCATCAACATCTTCCGCTGGGTATTGATAAGGGGTAAAATCAAAGACATCCATATAACCAGGAATAACAACAATTCCTCCTGGGTGTTGGCCCGTAGTTCTTTTTACACCGACACAACCTTGGGCAAGTCTTTCTACCTCAATACTTCGCATAACAATATTTTTATCTTCACAATAACCTTTAACAAAACCATAAGCGGTTTTATCAGCTACTGTTCCAATTGTTCCAGCTCTATAAACATTATCTTCCCCGAATAATACTTTAGTATATTCATGGGCAGCAGCTTGGTTTAAATCGGAGAAGTTTAAATCGATATCTGGTACTTTATCGGCATTAAAGCCAAGGAAAGTGGCAAATGGCATATCTTCTCCATCTTTAATCATTTTAGTGCCACATTTTGGACAATCTTTATCAGGAAGGTCAAAACCTATACTATAAGTAATGGCCAAATCATTACCCTCATCATCTTTAAAAATAGAATGTTTACACTTTGGACAACGATAATGACTAGGTAAAGGATTAACTTCGGTTATGCCCATCATCGTCGCCACAAAAGAAGAACCAACCGAACCTCTTGAACCTACTAAAAAGCCATCATCATTACTTTTCTTAACTAACTTTTGGGCAATTAAATAAATAACATCAAAACCACCGCCGATGATACCTTTTAGTTCTTGTTCAATCCGGTCTTTAATATTATCAGGGATAGGATCTCCATACCATTCTTTGGCTTTAGTATATACCATATCTTCCACTATTTCTTTGGAATTTTCAATTTTAGGAGAGAAAGGAACGCCTCCAGTTTCAATAATAACTTCGACTATTTCGCACTTTTCAGCAATCTTATTTGGATTAGTTACCACGATTTCTTTAGCCTTTTCACTTCCTAAGAAGGAGAACGCTTCAAGCATTTCATCAGTTGTATAAAAATGCATATCTGGTACCGTTATCCCTCTTTTATTTAAAGGATGAAGTTTACCATTGAATCTTTGAGCAATGATAATATCTCTATATATTTTATCTTCTCTTGTTAAATGATGCGCATCACTAGTGGCACAAACCATTACCCCAGCTTCTTCGGCTACTCTTACTATCTTTTTAATTTGGGTATAAATATCGGAAATACTTTTAATTAAACTAGAATCCATTTGAGTTAAATGGGAATAAACCTCTGGCGGTTGAACCTCAATATAATCATAATATTGCATCATTTTGGCAAGTTCTTCATCTTCTTTATTAAAGGCCGCTTCAAAGATTTCTCCATTAACACAACCACTACCAAAAAGGAGTCCTTCTCTATGCGCATTTAATTCTTCTCTTGGTAGTTTAGTTTGATCACCTTTAAATAAATACTTAGTATTAGCATAACTAATTATTTTAAATAAATTTTTTAAACCAACTTTATTTTTAACTAAAACACACATATGAAATGGTCTTGAAAATTTCATTAAAGCATCTTGGTCAACAGAGTCATATAATTTTTGCGTTGTTTCAATATTACGATTACTTAAAACTTTACTCATTTTATAAAAAGCAATGGCAGTTCCTTCACTATCGTAATCTCCTCTGTGATGCGATTCTTCATCCCAAGGAACATCTAAATTTTTCACTAAAGTCGATAGTTTATGATTTTTCCATTCGGGATATAACATTCTCGCCATACCCATGGTATCAATAACCGTACTTTTAAATTCTCCTAAGTTATATTTACTCATCGCGGCACTTATAAAACCAATATCAAATTTAGCATTGTGCGCAACTAAGGGACTATCTCCAACAAACTCTAAGAATCTTTTAGTAACATTTTCTTCCGTATCTTTATCTTTTAACATTTCATCGGTAATGTTTGTAAGTTCCACAATTTTATTAGGAAGTAATCTTCCCGGATTAATAAGTTCATCAAAATGTTCCGTTACTTCCCCATTTTTAATTTTAACGGCCCCAATTTCAATCATTTGGTCTACAAATGGGGTAAATCCAGTGGTTTCCGTATCGAATACGACAAACTCCGTTTCTAATAAATCATAATCTCTTAAATTAAATATTAAATCATTTTCGTTATTGACGATACTCATTTCAGCTCCGTAAATAACTTTAAATTTATCTTCTTCTTTTTCTACTCCTTTATTAATATCACAAACCGCATGATATAAATCAGGATAGGATTGCAGACAATCATGGTCAGTTACGGCGACCGCTTTATGACCTAATTTATGGGCAAATTTTACTAAGTCTTTAGCTTCAATTACGCCATCCATGGCACTCATTTTGGTGTGCGCATGAAGTTCAATTCTTTTTTCTTCGGCGGTATCCGCAATAAGTTCATCTTTACTTTTAATCTTTTCAATCGCTTTACCATTTAAAATCATTTGTCTTAAATAATTATCCATTTCGACATTACCATAAATCCGATACCAATTACCAACTTTTAAACCTTTTTTAATTTGATTGTATTCTTCGCTTTTAAATCTAACAAATTTAACTAAAAAACTATCCGTTTTATCACTTACTTTTAAATTGATAATATAGGCTGTCCCTTTTTGGCCTTTTCTTTCACTCGCATCAATTCCAAAAATGAATCCCTCAACAATAACATTTTTTTGTTCTCCAACAATATTTTTTAAGGCCGTTACTTCGCCATCTTTATGAAAACCAAATAAAACCGGATTATCTTCCTTTTTAGGAATAACTACTTCCATACTTTCTTCAATTTCTTTTTTAATTTCTTCTTTTTCTTCTTTATTTAGGACAAATTCAAGAGAATACTCTCCTAAACCATAATTTTTTAAATTGGTAATTAATTTATTAAATAATTCATCTTGATAAGTTACTTCACTCATCACTTCTAAATAAATTACTTTATCTTTAACTTCTTTAAAGCCTTTAATGATACCCGAAATGGAAGGATGCTCAAAGATAATATTTTCTAATAAAATATCCGTATAATTTTTTATATCTTCATCTAAAACACTATTATAAAGAAGTTCAATATAACATTTATCCGTACCATTTATGCCTTTTTTCGCGGCATTAAAAAGATTAGTTACTAAATCATAACTTAATACTTTAGGACTTTCTAAATAAACAGTGTATACTTTAGTTTCTCTATTATAAACAACTTTGTTAATTACGACGTCCTTATAACCATCATTATATTCTACCTTAATACTTTTTAAAAATCTTACTAATTCTTCCATCGCTGTTACTCCTTAACTAATCTATTTACTATTATACTATATTTATCATATCTTTTTGAGACTTTTCCCCATATTTTTATCATATCATTTTTTTCTAAGTTTTGCATATAGGAAAATTTATTTGGAAAAATGGTAAAATCACAACAATTTGTTTCATCACTTCCACTAATAAATCCCATATCTTCCTTTGTTTTAGTCTTAATAAAACTAATATCTTCCACCATGACATAACACACAACATTTTTAAAAACATTTTCTTTAATATCTTCTAATTTCATTACTTCATCTTTACTATATTTAGAGGCGGGATGATTACTTATATAAAAATCATAAGCATTTATTTCATTACTTCTTAATTCTTCTTCTGGGTATTCTTCTTCAACTTTAATTTCGGGAACTAAAGCATACTCTCCTAAATCTTTAGATAAAGTGCCATAATTTATTAAAGCATCTAAATTATTCATTAAAGTTTTCGTATTAAATCCTAAATCATTTAAGGCTCTGGCTTTAATTAAAATACTATAGTCATTTTTACTTAAGATACTATAAGTTCTTTCAAAAAAATCAAAGACATCTTTATAAAGACCATTATTCTTTCTTTCTTCTAGGATACTACTAATACTTTCTTTTCTTAAACTATTAATTCTCGTAAAAGGCAAATACACCTTATTTTCTTTTAAAACATATTTAGAATCCGATATATTAATATTTACATGCTTAATTTCATAATTATATTTTTTAAGTTCATTTAAATATAATTTTATTTTATTAGGACTTACCACACTTTCTAAAAGTTCAAAAGTAAATAAGGCTCGATAATGAACTTTTAAATAAGCCATTTCATAAGAAACATAGGCATAAGAAACACTATGGGCTTTATTAAAGCCATAAGAAGCAAAGGCCGAGATAGCCTCGAATATTTGATGGGAAAGAGCTTCATCATAACCATTTTCTTTGCTTTTCCTAATAAATTTATCTTTTATTTTGGCAATACTTTCCCTATTTTTGCCAGCCATGGCTTTTCTTACATTATCCGCTTCCGCATAAGTAAATGAGGCCATCCTAACTAATATACTCATTACTTGTTCTTGATAGACAATTACCCCATAAGTTTCCTCTAAAATGTCTTTTAAAGACTCATGATAATAGGTAACTTTCTCGAGTTTCATTTTTCTTTTAATATAGGTTTCTAATTCCCTACTTGGGCCAGGTCTAACCAAAGCAATCGAAGCCACCAATTCATTAAAGTTTTGGGGTTTATATTTAATTAACATATTTTTAAAAGCCTTAGTTTCAAATTGAAAGATGCCATCAGTATCGGCCCGGCTAAATAAATCATAAACCTCTTTATCATCTAAAGGAATATCTTTTAAACGAAAACCTTCTATATTTTTAATAATATTGCTAATCGTACTTAAATTTCTTAAGGCTAAAAAGTCCATTTTTAAAAGGCCTAAGTTTTCTAAACTTTTCATGGGAATACCACTTAAATAAATATCTTTATTTTTATACATTGGAATAATTTCATCTAAAGGTCTATTCGCAATAACAATCCCGGCCGCATGGGTACTAATATTTTTCTTTAAACCTTCTAGTTTTAAACTTATTTTATAAACTTTTTTTAAATCAGGATAAGTTTTTAAATAATCATTAACTTCTTTAATTTTTAAGTTATCTTTCAAAGATAGGTTACCCTCAATAACTTTTAAAAATTTATTTAAAAGTCTTTCTTCAATTTTAAAAATCTTAGCCACATCTCTTAAAACTAATCTGGTTTTTAAAGTAGCAAAAGTAAGACCTCCGGAAACATTCTCCTCCCCATATTTACTTTTAACATAATTAATTACTTCATCCCTTTTCGTATTATCAAAATCAATGTCGATATCGGGCATCGATACTCTTTCCGGATTTAAAAATCTTTCAAACAACAAATTATATTTAATGGGATCAATATCGGTAATTCCAATCACATAACTAACTAGAGATCCCGCCGCACTACCTCTTCCTGGGCCTACTAAAATATCATGTTTTTTGGCATATAAAACATAATCATAAACAATCAAAAAGTAATCAACAAACCCCATTTTGTTAATAACACTTAATTCATATTTTAATCTTTCTAAATAATTACTTGGCACTTTGCCATTTAATCTTTTTTGTAATCCTTTTAAACACAAATTTTTTAAAAATTCTAAAGAATCAATATCTTTATTATATTTCGGAATATAACTTTTATTTTTAGTGAGTTCAATATTTAACATACTACTTACTTTTTCTGTAGTTTTTTGATCAAATTCACTTATATTGAAATTGAAATAATTATCATAATATGTTATAGGTTTTTCTTCATTTAAAATATCTAAATACTTTAAGTATTCTAAATCTTCTTTTAAAAAACATTTAATATCATTTACATAAACAACATTGGAATTTCTTATTAAAGCATTTTTAAGTTCTACCTCATCTTTATAGCCAATAAATCTATCTTCATAAAAAGATACATCATCATATAGGGCTAAACTTTGATAAGGAACAATTACTAATATATCGGAAGAATACTCTTGAAGTTCCAAAATACTTACATTTCTTTCCGTAATAATACTATTTATTTTAAGTAAGTTTTTATACCCCTTCTCATTTTTGGCGTATAAATACAAATTATGTTCATTTAAAGTTACTTCTAAACCAATTATGGGTTTTATGTGATTCTCTTTACATTTATCATAAAATTCCACCGAGCCAAAGAGATTAGTATCACAAATTCCACAACAAGTTATATTTTTTTGCACACAAAATTTAATTAAATCTTCAATTTTAATTAAACTCTTAAGTAAACTATAATCAGTTGTAACTTTAAGTGGTATATACATAAAAACTCCTCTAAATATATTATAACATTACTTGAAAACATTTGACATATCTTTTAATATATGATAAAGTTTTTAAAGGAAAAAGGAGGCATTCTTATGGCTAAGAAAATAACAAATAAAAAACCTTTAACAGGTAATTTAAGAAGCCATGCTTTAAATGCTACAAAAATGAAACAAAAACCTAATTTACAAAAAAA
>CANRGQ010000015.1 GCA_947630195.1 uncultured Bacilli bacterium | reverse complement strand
TTTGCTAATATAAAAATGTAGGTTTTCCTACAAAATTATATTAGCCAAAACCTACATTTTTATGTTGACATTATCAACATTAAACCTACTTTAGCATTAATATTTGATGTTAACGCACTTTTTTCACTTGTTAGTAAATCTTTTCCTGTTTGTGTTGATGTTACATTTAAATCCCCATATTTCCAACTATGATTAACTATTAAATCCGCCCAATCACTTGGAACATAATTTGTATTATTTAAAAATAAACTTCCATTTATATCTATATATATTTGGGATTGCACCCAAGTATAATTACCATTTGCAGAATGCCAATTACCATGATTAAAGGCATCTTTCTTTTGTATTATTAATTGTTTGGTATTTGTATCTATACCAATTATACGATACATATATTTATCAGTATTTTTAGTGCAATCACTTGTATTAGTTGTACCAAAACATATATAATTATTAACACTACTTCCTTGATATCTTCGTATTGTATCATTTCTTGCTTTCATATTTTCTTTTGCTTCTAAACCACTATTCTTTTGTTCTGCTAAATATTCTTCAACATCTTGTTTAGCAAAGTTTCCTACTTTACTGGTGAATATAGGAACTGGTCCTGTTTCACTACTATAATAAGCATGTGTGGTATTAAAATAAAGTAATCCCATAAGAAAGCCTAAACATATTACGATGTATATTATTCTAAAATTTAGTTTCTTTTTTATCTTATTAATCATCTTAACCTCCTTATGTTGCAAATACCTAAAATCAATACCAATAAAAAACTTTTCTTATTTCTATTTTCTATTTATAATCAAATTTTACAACACATGTGTTCAATTATCAACACATTTGTTGTAAATAATGATATAGATAATATGGTGATGTAAGATGTATTATAATGATAGAATTAAATGGGTGAGAGATTGCAAAAATATAACCCAAAAAGAAATGGCGGACCATCTTGGAATTAGACAACAACAATATGCCAGATATGAAAAAGCCGTTAATATAATGCCTATAACTTACCTACCTGAAATATGTAAATACTTAGGAGTTTCCGCTGATTATATTCTTGGATTAAAAGATGAAGAAGATTTTAGAAAAAAGTCAAATAAAAAGAAGAGTTAACTTCTTCTAATATGGTCTAAATGGTGGATAATAATAGTTATAACTATAACTACCATAAGGATAATTTGGATTAAAACCAGGATTAGGTCCACCAGGATTTGGAACTACATTATAAATTGGTCTAGGTCTTGTTAAGCCCACTGCTGCTCCACCCAAAAGGGCTCCCCCTAAAAACGGTACAATAAATCTTTCATTATTAAAATTATTTGGATAATAATTAATAGGTCGCCTATTATACATAATATCTTCCTTTCATAAGTATATTATGTAAGATTATTTTTAGAAAATAATAAAGACGCCTATTAATTTTTTTATGTCCTAATATAATTAAAAATAACAAAATAAACATTTTCTTAATTTATTATATTATAATTATATAATAAAGGTGGTTGATTATTATGTTTTTAAAATATCCTAAAGAGTATGAAAAAAGAGATATGAATGAAGACAAAATAAATTCTCATGGCATGAGAATAAATAATTACATTATTAATATTATTGTTCCGAACTTTGTGGCTTATTTTATTGCCTCTTCCTATTATTCATCTTCTGAGTATGAAGATAACTTAGATTTATTTATAAAAGAAGCCTTAGATTATTTTAATGTTAAAATTGCTATTGATAATAAATTATTAGAAAAAATAAAAGATAATCTATTATATAATTATGGATTAGAAATAATAAATGACAAACCATTACAAGTAAAAGAAGTATAATATTTTATATTTATTTACCTATTTGCTATAATTAGAGAAGAGGTAAAAAATATGGCTAAGTTGGTTTTACCTAAAGGTGAAGATTTTTATTCAGTTATAAAATCAATTAGAATTAGACTAAGTGATTTAAAGAAACTTGAAGAATTATCTTATAAACATAATTTATCAGTTAATAAGTTAATGAATCTTTGCCTAAAATATGCAATAGAAAACTTAGAAGATGAAGAAAACAGTGAAAATAAAAACGAAATGATTAATCAATAATACATTTCATTTTTTCACTAAAGGTTTTAAAATCATTTTTTAAGTACAAATTATGGGCTTTAGTATTGGCTACCAAAACATTGACTTCAATTTCCTTTAGGGCCATTTCTTGAGCCCAT
This sequence comes from uncultured Bacilli bacterium, assembly GCA_947630195.1. Taxonomy (GTDB): domain Bacteria; phylum Bacillota_I; class Bacilli_A; order RF39; family UBA660; genus SIG200. The sequence continues at coordinate 20,276 of CANRGQ010000015.1, read as the reverse complement.
TTTTTAAATTCCTTTATAAGACTATTCGCTACTCCTAAAGTGCGATAATCTTCCTTTACATATAGGGCATCTAAAATGCCTATGTCCTTAGTAGATACTTCATCTTTAAATTGTTTAAAACCATAGATATATCCAACTATTTTATTATCTATTAAGGCCACTAAAATAATTCTATCTGGGTCATTTATATAATTTTCATACATATTAGTAACTTCAAAATTCATATTAATATTTTTATCATATTGTCCTTCATCCCGAATAAGAAGAGTTAAAAGACTATTAAGTTCTTTAGCATCTTCCATTCTAGCTTTTCTTATTTCCATAACTACACCTATCTTTCTTTAAACATTTTTTGTAACTTTTGACCTCTTATGAGACCTTCTTTATAAAAGTCTTTAATATTCATATTTGGATAATGCTTACTATAAACTATTTCTAAAATAATATAACCATTGTAATTATTTTCTTTTAATTTAGAAATGATTTCCTCCCAATTATTCGTGCCATCAAAAGGTAGTAAATGTTCATCAGATGAACCATGATTATCATGAAGATGAACAGCTAGTATTCGATCTTTAAAGAAATCAAAATTAAACTCATCTTTAAAATAATAATGATAATGACCAGCATCAAAACAAATACCCACATTTTTATTTTTAATATTACTTAAAACATATTCTAGGAATCCTTGGTAATGAACATTTTCAAAGGCAATTTGAATATTTAACTTTTCGGCATAATCAGCAATAGCTTGTAATCTTTTTATTCCTTTTTCGTTATATTCTAAAGGTTGTGTCTTTCGACTAGTTACATGCATCATAACTAAAGTTATCCCATTTTGATGACATACATCTAAATCTTTTTTATATTTATCTATTAAATAATCACCCGAATCATTCCATAAATCAGGGATACCATCATAAGTTAAATGAGCATAAGGAACATTTAAACCCAAACTTTTAATGTATTCCAATTGTTTTTCTTGGGATACGATAAAATCTCTATTATACCACTGAATAAAAACATTTTTAAAACCTGCCTCTTTTATAGCCTCAATAGTTTCAAGTGGGTTATTATTAATATTAGCATTACTAACTACCACCATTAAATCATTCATAAATATCACCCTTTCTATAATTATATTAGAAAAGAGCGCTCTTAATCGCCCTTAAATTCATATGGTGCTCGTACTCGGACTTGAACCGAGACTTCTTTAAAGGAAAATAGATTTTGAGTCTATCGCGTCTACCAATTTCGCCATACGAGCAAGTAAAGATATTATATCATAAATAACTAATATCTTCTATAACATCTTTTGTTTAAATAAAGGTACTTCCTCTTCTACTTCTTCTTTTTCTAACTCTGGTAAATCATTAATGGAAGCAAGTCCAAAACAATCTAAGAAAGTTTTAGTTGTTTTATATAAATTAGGTTTACCAGGTAAATCACTTTTACCCACAACTTTTATTAAATCTTTACTTAATAATTTTTTAATTACATAAGTACTACTTATACCTCTTATTTCATCTATTTCAATTCTTGTTATGGGTTCATTATAAGCAATAATGGCTAAAACTTCTAATTGAGCTTGCGATAAAATTTCTTCTTTTTCTTTAATTAATTTTTGATAATATTCTTTATGTTCTTTCTTAGTGGTTAATTTAAAAGCATCTCCTAAATAACTAATTCTAATACCTCTTTCATCTTTATCATATTCTTCTTTTAATTTAGTTAATAGCTCTTTAGCTTTTGCTTCATTAATATTTAAAGTATTACATATATCATTTAAAGTAACACCTTCATCACCCATGACAAATAATAAACCTTCTAAAACTCCCAATAAATTCATCTTAAGCCACACTTTCTATTAATATTGTACTAAATATTTTATCTTGTTTCAAAGTAATTTCTTTATTTTTACTCATATCTAATAAAGATAAGAAGGTTACCACCACATTTTCTTTGGTTACTTCTTCAAAAAGTTCCGTAAACTCGACTCTTTTTTTTATCTTTAAAAGACTTCTTATTTCTTTTATTCTTTGTTTAACACTATATTCTTTTTTCATTACTTTAGTGGTTATTGGTTTTTCATAATTTACTCTTTTTTGCATTTCTAAAAAAGCATTTAATAAATCGGCTATAGATACTTCACTATTAACGACATTTTCTTCTTCATCCATATATTCTTTTAAGTTTTCGGGTACCTTGGTATAATAATCCATTCTATTTTCTTCTAAAACTCGAAATGTATCACTCATATTTTTATATTTTTCATAAGAAATTAATTTATCGCGTAAATCTTCTTCACTGGTAATATTAAATTCACTTTCCTCTTCCTCGACTTCTTCGTTTTTCTTCACCAGCATCTTACTTTTTAAATGCACAAGTTCTGAGGCCATAACTAAATATTCCGATGAAGAATCTAAATCGTCATCCGGAATACTACTGATAAAATTTAAATATTGATTAATTACTTCTTTAATATTAACTTCATATATATCCACTTTAGATACTCTTACTAAATGTAATAGTAAATCAAAGGGACCTTCAAAATCCTCTAGATGTAAATTCATTTTTAAACCACCCTAACTACATGTATAACCATAGGTTATCATTTCAAAATCCACGACTTTAGCTTCTTCCCCTTTAGCATAATAATATTTATTATTTACTTTACTTAAATCAACTTTTTCTAAATCTATTGTAATAACGGCACTATAACCATTTTGAGTACCATTAAATGTCGCCGTCATTCCTTCCATAGTCTTATAATTATTAACTAAAGTTTGAACTTCATTATATTTATTATAGTAACTTGCATCACTTACATTACTATTAGATATGGTATGATTTATTTTCGTAAGTTTATTTTTTTCAAAAGAATAAATGTAAGTATCATCATTCATTTTACAAGTGATATCCCCAATACCATTTTCACTATCACTTAAAGCATATTCCGGATAATCTTTCGTAGTTTTTTCCACAAACACAAGATAAGAAAAACTACTTACCTCATTAAAAGTATAACTTTCTTTATTGTTTCCTAAGATAGAATCAATATCGACTTTAAAACGATTAATTAAAGTTTTATCTTCGGTATAAGTTTCTAAAAAATACTTCCTACTACTTAAATTAACGGGAGATGTTGTACTATTATTTATATCAAAAGTTAATGTATTATTGGCATATTTAAAATTATTTAAAGTTAAAGAACCACTTTTAATTTCTAAGGATTCATTAAATAAATTATATTCGGTATCATCCTCCCCTGGTTGTTCACTTCCCGGTTTTTCTCCTTCACTAGGTTTACCACTTCCTTCCGTAATTGTACTTGGAGTTTTCTTTCCTAATAAATTATTAATGAAAACTGTTATATCATTAATATAAAAAACCGCAATGATAAGAATTATAAAAATAATTATAACTCTTCCTAAATTACTCTTCTTCTCATACGCATAACCTATTACTTGAGGTTTTAATTCCACATCTTCTAGTATTACTGGTTCTTTTTTCTTTGCCATCTACATCACCCTTATTATCTTTATTAATTATAACATAAATATTATTTTTTAACACCCATTTTGAGCACATTCTTCATTAATTTCTTTGCTTCTAATTAAAGTATTAAAAATAGTCTTTAAAGTATTTTCTTCGGTGTCTATATTTATATCTTTATAAACATAAGTAATTTTACCTTTATGAAAAGCCACGACCATGGGAATTTCTATTTTTTTATCACTACTTTTATAAACAATTCCCTCATTATCCATTAAAGTAAAAACATTCAAATAATCATTTAAAATATTAACAAGTTCTTGATAAGCAAGACTCCCTTCAATATCTTTAATAATCTCTCCATCTTTTATTTGATAAGTTGGCATTTCATCTGTTAAATCTAAATAATATATTGTTTCATTTTTTTCTTTGGCAACCGAAATTAAGGGATTAATTAGATACCGACAACTATCATTCGTAGCACTTCCAAATAAAATAACACCACTATCATTACTTAAAAGATTAACTGCTTCATCGCTACTTATATATTTTACCGGATTATCTATATCAATTACCACATCTAAATATTCACTATCAAACTCATCTATTTTATCATTATAACTCATAAATTCTTGTCTAAAAATATAAGCATCCGAGAAAGCTACACTTTTATTTTTAAGTAAAGCTCTAATACCTATAGTTAAAACAATAATCGTAAGGACCATGACTAAATATAAAATGTATTTATTATGTTTGTCCATTAACTACCACCTATAGTAATTTTACTATAAATTAAATTTTAAGTCAAAAAAATTAACTCTCTAATAAAAAGTTAATTCTTATATATGTTAACGCATTTTACCTAAGGATTCAGACTTAAGAAGAGATAAAGGAAAATCATCATCTAATTTAGATATTTTTTCTCTAACTTTTGCTCCCGCTGCCCAAAGTCTTAAATTGGCTAAGATTTGTTCTTTATCTGGAAAAGCTTTAGAATCAATTGCAAAGAAATCCTCAATTTTACTTATCATTAAATTTATTTTATTTAATCTATCTAACCAATATTCCTTTTCAAAAATAGATGAAGATAAATTTTCTTCACATTTTTCTTTCTCTTGTAATAATATTTCATATTTATTTAAAATTTCATCACTTATTTTACCAACTACATTCATTTTAGTCATTAACTCTAAATGTTTAAATCTTAATTTATTAACTTCTTCAAATTGTCTTTCTAAATCAATATCTTCATAAACCATTTTCAAATTTTCTAAATATTCTTCACTAAATGTGGCTAATTCTTGTAAATCTACTTCTTTTTGATTATTTTCTATTTCTTTTTCCATAACTTCTCTCCTTTTCGCGTTTTAAGTTTGCTTTATAATATAGCATAAAAATTTCTTTTTAGCAATTATTTTCAAAGAAAAAGTAGACTTTAAAATCTACTTAACAACCTATGCCACATTTTTCAGGAACATCTTCTAAACATTCTAAGACACATTTTAATTTATCATAAGTATCTTTCTTCATTTCTTCGGTTAATTCCATATAACCATCAGTTTGTTTATCGGAAATTCCGGTATCAAGTTTTTGGGCTTTACCATCAATTACACTTACAACATTTGGAGCATAAATTCTTTTTTCGTTAGTTTTAACATCTTTACCTTTACTATCTTGCAAACTATAATCACTTAAAACATCTTTAAATACTTCGAGTAATTTATAATATCCTTCACTACCTTCTTTCGTAGTTACAACTTTACCATCTTTAACTTCTAAAGTATCTCTAATATCATGAATATCGACATAATAGATTTTCTTAATATCTAAATCTTTAGCTACTTCCATTAAAGTTGGAAGAACACTTCTACACCATGGACAAGTATTATAGCCAAAGTATACGGCAAAAGTTTCCCCAGCTTCCATGAGTTCCACTACTTCATCAGCAGTTTTATAAACAAATGGGTTATCTTCCGAAATACTTAAATTACGAATATCTTTACCACTAGAAGTTTGGGTATTATTAACACTTTCATATTCTTCTTTAAATTTTTGGGCATCAGTTAGAACTTCTTCTTTTTTACCACAAGATGTTACTAATAAAACACTTAATATTAAAGTTAAAACAATTAATATTTTCTTTTTCAAATTTACTTCCTTCTTCCTTATTTTTTCTTGCTAATTTTATTTACACTAGTTAATATCTTTTTATTCTCATAATGAACATAAACCATAATAATTCCGGTACTTACTACGGTAAATAATAAACTCCACCAGATGCTGCCAGAATTAGAAGCACTACTACTTTCTTTTACTTCTTTACCCATTTCTTCTAAAACATCATATTTCGTCGTTTTATTGTATTCATCTTTAATCGCACTTTTAATATCTTCATCATATCCTGAATAATAACCATCAAATACTTGACTACCAATGACAATATAAGGAACACCTTTATTTTCTACACCTGTAAAATCGGAAACTTCATCCATTAACTTTTTATTTGCGGTATCATTCCATACTTCAAATGAAACAACTTTAAAATATTTACCATATTCCTCCGCAATCGAATTTAAGAATGTTAAGAAGGATTTACAAACCGTACAACCTTGACCTCTAAACATATAGATTGTCGCTTGATTATCACTTTCTTTATAATCTTTAAAACTTGGCGTGATATCCTCAGCTTTTAAAGTTTCTTCAAAATTTTTCGTATTATAACTTGCAGCATTAACGATTGATGGAACAAAAAGCAAACAAAACATACCAATAATTACTATTAAAGTTAAGACAACCGAAAACATATTTTTATTTTTAATCATATTTTACCACCTATAAATAATGATACTCTATTTCACAAAATATGGCAAGAATTTTTAAAAAATTATACCCTCTAAAGCCATTAATTTTTGCTTTATTTCTTTATCATAATGATAATTATATTTATTTTTAAGGCCAATAACTCTATGACAAGGAATAATAATAGGTAAAGGATTTTTACCCACAATGCTTCCCACCGCTTGATAGGCTTTACTATCAAGTTTAAAAGCTATATCTTTATAAGTTAGATATTTGCCATAAGGTATTTTTGAAACTTCATTCCAAACATTTATGGAAAAAGGACTACCATCTAACTTTATTTTTAGACTACTAAAATCTTCCTTTAAACCATTAAAATAATTATCTAAACATTTTTTAGTTTTTTTAAATATAAGTAAGTTATCATTTAATTTTTTATCTTTAAAAATAATTTTACCTATATAAAGATGAGTTAAATATTCTCCATCACTTACTATTGTAAGAATACCTATACTACTTTCATAATAAGTATAATTCATATTATTTAATCTCTACTTTTATATTACTTTCATCTAAATCTTTTAAATTATCAATATGGCCTATTTTAGTATATTTATAAATTGTATTAAAATCTTTGTAAAATAAAACTAAACAATCATCCCCATATAAATAAAGATCTCCTTTATTTATAGAAGTGGGAACCCTACTATCAGTAGGTAAGCTTTTAGCTAAATAATAATATTTTTCATTAGCATTTAAATCTTGCATTTCGATATTTAAAGGTAACATTTTTAAAAGTTCTTTAACTGTTTCATTATCCTCTAAAGATACATTATAAGTTACATCATCAATTATTAAATTCATCCTATCTTTTACCTCGATTTCTTCTTCCACTACTTCTAAACCATGATTAATAACATCTTCAATAGTTAGCATATTTTTCTCTAAGACTTCTTTTAATTTATATTCTTTACCATTGGCAAAACTCACCTTGATATTATCACTTTCTAGACATGGTAAGTAATATATTTTATCACTAGTTCTATAAATTTCCTCTAAAGAATCCTCACAACTAACTGTTTCGTTTATAACTTCAAATTCTTGAGGACATTCAATATCCTCCCACTTCATTAAAACTTTATATTTATCTCCACTTGTAATAACATTATAAAATGGTCCCATATAAACATCACAAGTAAGATACGCTTCATCCTTTTTACTAATTAAAGGACGCTCAAACTTTAAAATATAAACCATATCAATAATAATTAGAAAGATACCAATAATTAATAAACTAAAAATTAACTTAAATATTTTCATAAACTACCTCTTAATGGTGATGATGGTGAGTTTCTTTTTTAACTTCACATTTTTCTTCATGACAAACTTCACCCTCTTCTTCCATTTCAATTGTCGTATGGCTAATATTATTTTCTTTTAAAACATCTTTAACTTTAGTTTTAACTTCTTTAATTTTTTTCTTATCACTAACGATATGCATCGTCGCATATACTTCTTCGCCATCCATACTCCATAAATGGATATGATGCACATCTTTTACCCCTTCTATAGTTTTAACTAATTTTTTAACCTCATTAACTGTTATGCCTTCAGGAGTTTTTTCTAAGAACAAATCAAAAACTTCTTTTAAATTTTTAAGGGCGGAAACTAAAATAAAGAGTGCCACTCCTAAACTCATAAGGGGGTCTATTAAATAAAATTTGGTAAATTTAATAACAATGGCCCCGATTAAAACTACTATCCAACCAAGGACATCCTCTAAAAGATGTAAATTAACTGCTTTTTTATTTAAGTTCTCACCTTCATGGGTAAAATAAACTCCTAGAAAATTAACCAAACAGCCAAAGATAGCTAAAATAATCATCCCATCATAATTAACTTCCATAGGTTTAAACATCCGCATAATGGAACTTACAATAACTACCAGAGAACCTAAGGTTAAAATAAGGGTGGTAATTAAAGCTCCTAAAACAGAATACCTGCGGTAACCGAAAGTATAATCCGCACTAGGTTTCTTTTCACTTTTTCTTTCTAAAAAATAAGAAAGTCCAATACTTAAAGCATCTCCGGCATCATGTAATGCATCACTCATAATAGCCACACTTTTAGAAAGCAACCCTCCAAAAAATTCAAAAATGGCAAAAAAGAAATTAAGTAAGAAAGCCATTAAAATACTTTTTTTACTACTCATAACATCTACCTCTACTTTAATTATACATAAAAAAAGAAAAAAAGGAACACTTTTTCTTTCTATAATTTTGGTAATAAAGATTTTTTAAATTTCTTTAAATACACATATGAACCAGCACTTATCACAAATAAACTAGTAATTATTAATTCACCACCACTAATACCGGTTTTTGGATTATCGCCTCTATCTCCTTTTTCATCATAATAAACTCTTATTTTAAATGTTAAGGATAAATCTTGATATTTTAAGGCTACTGTTTGTTCTCCTAAAACGGTATTATCAAAACCAATGATGGTAAATCTTTCATCCGGTAAATTAACTTCTTCATAGGTACCATTATTATAAGTTATTTTAACAATACCGCCATCTAGTTTTAATAATTCTAAGTTAAGTAAATAATCTAACTTTACAACTGGTTTAACAAATTCCAATTTAATGGCCTTTTTAGCGATAATATTAACATCAAAAGTTGTTTCTAATCCTTCATAACTAACAGTTAAAGTATTAACACCAACTTTGGTATTATCAAAACCACTCACTGATACTAATTTATTAGTTAAACTTACTTTATCTATTTCGCCATCACTATAGATAACCTTTAAAACTCCCCCTTCTAAATCTAATTCTTCATAATTTTCTAAATATTCTAATTTTAAAGGTAAGGTAGCTATTTCAATTCTTTCTAACTTTTTACTAGTACCTCCACCTTCTCCTTCATCACCACCAGTAGTAACTTCAATAACTGTAACTTCAAAACTAGTAGTAAAACCTTGATATTTAACAGTAATAGTTTTAGTACCTACTTCTTCATTATCAAAACCACTTACTTCTAAATATTTACTAGTTAAACTAATTTTATCAGTAGAATCATCATTAAAGGTAACTAATAACTCACCACCATCTAAATCTAATTCTTCTTCAGCAACAATATATTTTACTTTATTAGGTAATTTAGAAACTTCTATTTTAGTTATTTCTTTTAAAACAACATTAATTGTAAAACTAGTTTCATATCCTTCATAACTAACAGTAATTACTTTTTTACCTAAGGTTTTGGTATTAAAACCAGTAGTGGATACTCGAGAGTTAGTTAAACTTATGAAAGAGGTTGTACCATTAGAATAATTTACTTTAAGAACTCCGCCAGATAAGTCTAATTCTTCATCGGAACCTTGAATATAAATTTCTTTTAAAGGTTTAACATCTAAACTTATACCTGTTACACTTTTAGGAATAATTTGCACTTTAAAGTTAGTGGTAAAGCCATTATATCTTAAAGTAATCGTATTATCCCCAAGGACTCTATTATTAAAACCACTTACCTCAACACTACTATTAGGTAAAGTAATGGTATCAGTACTTTTATCATTGTAATTTATAAGTAATATTGCTCCTTTTAAATCTAGAGTTTCATAGTTTTCAATATATTCCCTTTTATCTGGTTCTCTTTTTAAAGAAATACTTGCAATACTTTTAGAAACTATTTGAACTTGGAAAGTAGTTTCCAAACCATTATATTTAACCTTAATGGTATTATAACCGACAACGCGATTATCAAATCCTTCATAAGTAATTTCACTAGAAGTTAAACTAATTAATCTTGTATAACCATTATCATAAGTAACTTTTAAAACTCCTCCGTTAAGAATTAATTCATCTTCATAATTTTGGATATAAGTCTTTTTAGTTGGTAAAGTTTCAATTTCAATTTTTTGAATATTCATATTATTCTCAATTACTTCGACAGTCAAATTAGTTTTAAAATTCTTATAACTTAAAGTAATATTTTTAAAACCCGTAGATTTATTATCTAGTTTAGAGGACGCAACTTCTTCATTAGGAAGATCTATATATTCAAAAGTATTATTATTGTAATTAACTTTTATAATACCTCCCGAAAGGTCAATTACTTCATTACTATCTTTTAGATATATTTTCTTAATTGGTTCTTTATATAACTCAATACTTGTTATACTTTTTGGAACAATATTAACCGTTAAAGTATCATAAAATTCTTCATAAACAATCGTTACGGTACTTGTTCCCACTTTCTTATTACTAAAACCAGTATATGTCACGGAAGAATTAGGTAAAGATATAATATTTTTAGTTTCATCGGTATAAGTTACAGTAAGTTCAGCACCCGTTAAATCTAAAGATTCATAATTTTCGACATAATCCATCTTCGTAGGATTCTTCGTTAATTTAATACTCTTAACTTTTTTATTAATAATTTCAATATAGAAACTCGTACTATATCCTTCATAAGTAACCATTATTTCTTTTCTTCCTAAAGAAGTATTAACATAACCACTTGTTTTAATTTTATTATCATTTAAATTTAATTCACTACTAGAATTATCATTATAATAAATAGTTAATATACCATCAGTTAAATCTAATTCTTTATCATAATTAATTATATATTCAGTCTTCTTAGGTGGCTTTGTTACTTTAATACTCGTAATCTTTTTATCAATAACATTAATATTAAATGATGTTTCTTTATTTTCATAAGTTAAAGTTATTTTTTTACTACCCGTACTACTATTATCAAAACCAGTTGCTTTTACATCCTCATTTGGTAAATAAATAGTTTCTCTATAATTATCATTATAATTTACAATAATACTTCCACCACTTAAATCAAGAGTTTCTTTAGAACCTTTAACATAATCAGTCTTAGAAGGATAAGTATTCATTATAATACTACTTACTTCTTTAGTCACAATGGTAACATTAAACTTAGTCGTAAATAATTTGCCAGTTTCGGGTTCAGTGTATTTTACAGTTATACTTTTACTTCCTAGTGTCGTATTACTAAAGCCGGAAGTCATACTTATATCTAAGGATATAGTTTCTTCATCACCATTATTATATTTAACTAAAATAGTACCACCACTGACACTTAAAGTTTCCGTGTTTTTAGTGTATGTTGTCTTACTAATCGGATCTTTCATACTAATACCAGATACTCTTTTAATTTTGGTAATATTAATTGGTTCATAACTTGTAACATTACCAAAAGAATCTCTTACTTTAATTTTAATATTACTCGTATTTTCCGTATAAGTTTTAGAGGGACTTGCTTGCCAACTGTCGCCATCATCAAAACTATAAGGAAGGGCATGTAATCCTTCTGTATCTGTAGCTCTAATAGTTAAAGTTACATTTTCTTTAGACCAAGTATTACGATTACCATCAACTCCTAGAATTTTAGGACCATCTGAATCAATACTCGTAATATTTTCGGTTAATTTTTGAATATTACCAGCTTTATCCCGAACCCAAATATTAACAATACCATTTTTGGTAAATGTTTGCGTATTACTACTAGTCCAAGAATCTCCACCATTAAAGGAGAAAGCATCTTCTGGTAGACCAATACAGTCAACCCCTTCATTAGCGCAGTCATAAGCGGTTGAAATTTTTAAAGTTACACTTAAAGATGGTGTTTTTGTATTCCCTGTAACCACCACCGTTGGAGCGGTTTTATCAACTTTATTAGTATATAAACCAGTATCATCAAAATAATAACCATAAGTTTTCGTAGATGTATTATTTTCGGGAAGAACATACCAACCATTAGAAAGCATAGCTCCTTTAGGATTATTATCGATACTATCTCGTTCACTCTTAAAATAATACCAACCATTAGTATATTCCGTATTTTTAATATATTGCCAACCAGTTACCATTTGACCTTCTTTATAACCTGTAAAGTCCGTATTACTAGTATCTTGATATCTTACAAAATAATACCATCTTGTTTTCCCATCTCTTAATAATTTTTGCCAACCAGTTACCATAGCTCCTCGGTCATAAGATGATGTATTAGTTTCGGAACAATAATAAGTACCATCAGATAAATCTAACCAACCAGTTTCCATAATACCTCTTTGATTAAAATAATACCAATGTTTTTTATTATTCCAAGAAAGATAATCCCAACCAATAGTTAAAGTGTTATCACCTTTAACATAAACCCATTCTAATTGATCTTTATCATCATAAACTTGGTAGAACCTTGGAGGTAATTGATTATTATCATATTTCATACTTTGAGATACTTCAGGAGGGGTACTTCCGGCATAAGTTTTTAAAGTAATACCATTATTTATAGTAGCCACAATGGAATCGGTAACATCACCAGTTTTATATAATCTAGTTCCTAGTTTCTTAAAGAATATCATGGGAAGAGCTCTAATAGTCTCATTTTTAGAATAAGAATAAATAGCGGATTCAGGATTAACAGAGTCCATAAAACCATAACTAGTATTATTATAGCCATGATGACCAACTTTTAATAAATTTACTTTACCAACATATCGTCCTATCTTTTGTTCTGTTCCTTTAACATGGTCCATGTCGGCCATTAAAAGAGTTTTCGAACTTCCTTTAGTAACCAAAGTAACTAAAGAATTGACATTTTCCCCAGTTGTATCAACATTATATAAATTAAATATTTTGATATTAAAATCATAGAAAGTAAATTCCAAATAATCTAAAACTTTATCACTATTTCCCACATATTTAGCATTTAATTTATTTAAAGTACTACTACTATGCGCCGTAGTTTCTAACATATTGACATTTCTTTTTTGCATCGCACTTACGGCGGCATTATAAAATCTTTCATTACGATAATCAAGACCAGAAGTATCCTCTTCATGAGCAATCCAAGTATATTTTTTATAAATATAAGTTGTGTTATTATCAACAAAATAATCATTGGAAGAATTTTTCCCTTCCGCAACATCAGGTATACCGCCAATATGGTCAGAATGACTATGGGTACCCACAATAAAATCTAATTTTTGGGCTCCTAATTTTTTTAAATAATCAACGACTGTTTTACCATTTAATTTACCTGTATAGCCATTTTCTGAATGATCAGAAGATGGATTAGAGGCATCAACTAACCCATAATGACCATTACTTTCAATAACAATAGCATCAGAAGAACCCACATTTAAAAAGTGAATTCGGTCAGTTTCATCAGGATCTGCATAAACAAAAATAGCCACAAAAAAGATAATGGTAATTGAAAAAAACATAATTAAAGGAATTAATTTTTTAAAACTAATTTTGTTTTTCATAAATCCACTACTCTCTATTTTCAATTTTAGCACAAATAGAATTTAAGAGCAATTATTATAAGTAAAAATATTTAATTTTAAAAGTAGTTCCTTCATTTATTTTAGATTCACAAGTAATCTTACCATTATCATTTAAAATGATTGATTTAGATAAAGCAAGTCCTATTCCAATACTATCACTAGAGGAACACTCTCCTTTATAAAATCTTTCAAAGATATGTTTCACATCATTACTAGATATTCCTTTACCATAATCTTTAATCGTTATTTCTAAATATAAGTTATATTTTTTAACAACTATATCAATATGGGAATCATTATAAGAATACTCTAAAGCATTTTTTAAAATATTAGTTAAAGCTTCAATTTCCCATTTTTTATCCACATAAATTTTTTCATTTATATCCCCACTTATATTAAGGGATACATTTTTTAAATCACTTAAACTATTAATATTTAATAATACTTCTTCTAAAATATCTGCTACTTTATAATTATCTTTAATAAAAGTAATCGTACAAGCATCAAACATTGAAAGTTTTAAAAGTGTATTAATTAAAAAATTAATATTAGATAGTTCTCTTTTAATTTTTAATAAAAACTCTTCTCTTTTTTCTTCTTCCATACTTGGATTATCCACTAAATTATCGAGCATAATATAAATGGATGTTAAAGGGGTTCTTATTTGATGCGAAATATCCTCTAGAGCTTCTTTTAAACTTAATTTATCTGTACTGGCTTTATCTGTTAAACTTTTGAGCATACTAATAATTTTGGTGATTTCATTTTTTAATAAAGAAAGTTCTCCTTCTTTAAAATAGGCTAGTTTTTCTTGATAATTACCCTCTCTTATTTTTTCTAAAGCCACAATAATATCTTCTATTTCCTTACTACTTACTTTTTTATATTTTATAAATAATATTAAACTTATAATTATAAAGATAAGAATACTACTAATTTTAAAAATTAAAAAATAAGTATTATTAATTTTATTATTCTCTATAATAAATTCGGTATCTTCTATTCCATATTTATTTAAAATATCTTGTTTATTATTTTCGGATTTTAAAATTTTAATAAGTTCGGTTTCGGATACTTCGGGGTATTCCTTCTTAACGACATTTAATATTTGATTAATCTTAAGATTAATATTTTGATTATATTGGTTATATTCTATGACATTTAAAATAGTTAGAATACTAAAAAAGATTCCACTTAAAATTATAAATGCCATTAAATATTTTTTAAAATAATTATTCTTCTTCATCAATTCTATATCCTATTCCTTTAACAGTTTTAATTATTTCATCCCCAATTTTTTCTCTTAAACGACTTATATAAACCGTAATAGTATGGTCCGAAACATCATTCCCCGTCCATTCCCATAATTTATCAATAATTACTTCTCTATTTACGACCTTATTAATATTTAAAAATAATAAATGTAAGATTTTAAGTTCTAAGGAAGACACTTCCACTTTTTTATCATTTTTATAAACTTCCATTTTATCTAAATCAAAAGTTATATCTTTAACTTTAATCTTGGCATTATTTTGATTTCGTAAAATTATTTTACGAACTCTAGCTAGTAGTTCTTTTGTAAAAAATGGTTTAGTTAAGTAATCTTCGGCGCCTAAGTTTAAAGCCTTTACAATTTCTTCTTCACTATCTCTGGCGGTTAAAAAAATTGTCGGTATTTCATATTTTCTTAAAATATGTTCATAAAAACTCATGCCACTCCCATCAGGTAAAGTGATATCTAAAATAATTAATTTAGGACGATTTTTTTCTAAAACGAGAAGAGCCTCTTTAATCGTTCTCACACTTTTAATTTGATAATTATTTATTTTAAAAGAATATTCAAGTCCTGAAATAATACTTTCACTATCTTCAATTAGTAATATATCCATATAGCCTCCTTAATCATTATAACACAAAAAGGGGATAACCCCTTTAAATGTTTTCGCACCTAATAGTTTCAATCGTATTTTGTTTGTTTATTTTACTTAAAGAATAATGCATTAAAATATCTAAAAGTAAGAAGACCACTACACAAACAATTAAAATAGCCATATAAGGTATTTCATAAACCATCACATATTCGCCGTTATTTATCGCTTTAAAGATAACGTATGATAAGATAATTCCTAAAGGTATTCCAATAATTAGAGATTTTAAACCATAGAATAAACTTTCTAAACGCACCATGTAATTAAATTCTTTTTTAGTCATCCCAATACTTTTTAATATGGCAAATTCTCTTCTTCTTAAATCCATATTAGTTGTTATCGTATTAAAGATATTGGTTATACCTATTAGGGCAATAACCGTAATAAAACCATATAAGAAGATAGCTACGAGTAAGAATAAAGAATGCATTTGTTTTAAAGTATCGGATATATTATTAGAAGCATACTCAAAATCTTTTAAAATATCCGCAATTTCACTCTCACACTTTGAAGCCTTATCACTATTTATATAAATATTTTTATAGTAAGTAGAATCTTCTAGTTCTGGATGAGCTTCCATATTACCTATAAGATAAACCTCAAAGTGTTTTTTACCAATAAACATTGGAATTTTATCGGTTACTTTCGCAATATTTATATCATAAGAAGTATCATTTTCATACATAGTTAAATTAGTATTATCTTTAAAATTAAATTTATTAATTTCATAATATTTATTTTCATCAGCATCTAAATAATATAAATTATTAATTAAAATATATTTATCTTTAACAGCATTATAATCAAGTCCTAAAGATTTAGTATATTTTCTAAAGTAAGCATCATCTACTAAATAAGTAAATAGATAAGTATCGGCATCACCCGCATCATCACCGATTATTTCCGCTGAAACATCATTTTTACCTGTCATATAATTTAAATATTCTTTCGTATAATATTCATTTAAACCTACAATCTTAGGTGAGGAATAATTAGTAATGGCAATTTCTCCAATGTCTTCAATATTTTTTATTTCTTCGATTTTTTCTTTAACACCTTGAGTATTTTCATCATAGATATGAACCTCTAAATTATAATTATAAGAATCATAATCTAAGCCGACGACTTTAAAAGCATAATTAATAAATGAAGATAAAGCGATAAAGACTGCCGTACAAACCACAATAGAAATAACCGTAGTTCGATATTTTTTCCGACTTCTCTTTAAATTTTTATAAGAAATTTCGCCCCCTATCCCAAATATTTTGGAAATAAATTTAGGAGTTTTTAACTTTTTAGTATTTATTTTTATATCACTACTATTTCTTATCGCGGTAATAGGCATTATTTTACTCGCTTTATAAGCACTTCTAAAAGAAGAAAGTAAAATGGTAATTATACCTAGGATAACTGCAAATAAAATAGCTGGAATTGAGAAAGAAAAACGCAAAGTTAAACCTTCAATAAAGGCCGCCCCTAAAAGGTAATTACTAATTAAAAGTAAAACGAAAGATGCAAATAGCCCACTTAATATACCTAAAGGAATACCGATTAAACCTAAGATAAAGGCTTCATAATAAACACTTTTTCTGATTTGTTTTTTCGTGGCCCCTACACTCGATAATTCCCCATATTCTTTAATTCTTTCGGTAACGGAAATATCAAAAGAATTTTTAATACAGAATGCTGAAGTAAAAATAATAATGACAATAACAATAGAACCCGCAACCGCTAGAGCATTAAGCATTCCATCATTGGTTATTCCGGTTTCTAAAGTAATTAAATAACTATTACTATTATAATCATATTTAGCTTTCGTACTAATTTCTTTATACAAATCATTAAATTCATTTTGGACTGTATTACTAATTCCCTTATATAATTTAGTAAACTTATCAGCATCAACTTCTAAAATACCGGCCGTGGTTTTATATTCATTTTTAAGGCCTTTACGATTATATCTCGTATAAACTGTAAAGGTTCCATTTTCTTCTTGTTTAGGTAAAATGGTAACTAAAGTATAACTGGGAGAGGAATAATCTTCTATTTCATCGGAAGGACGCTCTATAATACCGACAATCTTAAAAGTATAAGTTTGGCTATCAATTATCCTTTCATTATTTAGTAAATTTCCTTCTTCATCATAAATATTATATGGATCATATTGATTTAAAGGATTTCCTTCCAAATTTACTCTTTTTCCTAAATCTAAAGTTAAAGTATCTCCCACTTCTAATTCTACTTTACCATTAGTAAGTAAATGTTTGGGTATAAGAATTTCTTGCATACTTTCAGGCATTCTTCCCTTAACAAGCTTAATTCCTAAATTATTTAAGGCTCCTTCATCATACATTTCGACATCAACATAAGGTTTATTTTCATTTTGAATACCCGATAGTTTCGTTAAACCTAAACTTTTAGTTAAATAATATTTTTCAATCTTACTATTTAAATTAAAAGTATCTAAGTCTTCTTTAGGAACATCATAAAAAGCATAATGGAAATTTCCATCTCTAACCTTTTCAAAAGCGATTAAACTATTTCGACAAGAGAAAAACATACTGGTAACCGCGGAAAGTAAAGCGACAGATAAAATAATTCCAATGATGGTTACTAAAGTTCTTTTTTTATTTAACTTTAAATTCTTAATTGTTAATTTCTTTAAAATATCCATTTTAAGCCTCAACTATTTTACCATCTTGAATTTTAATAATTCGATCGGCATTCTTGGCAATTTCTAAATTATGAGTAATCATAATGATTGTTTGTTTATAATCTTGATTAGAACTTTTTAAAAGTTCAATAATCTCTTCACTATTTTTAGAATCTAAGTTACCCGTTGGTTCATCCGCTAAAATAATGGTCGGACTTGTAATTAAAGCTCTTCCAATTGAGGTTCTTTGTTGTTCACCACCCGATAACTCATTAGGTAAATGATATCTTCTTTTTAAAAGTCCTAATCTTTTTAATATATCTTCTAAATGTTTTTCTTCAACTTTTCTGCCATCTAAATTCATAGGCAAGCAAATATTTTCTTCCACATTTAAAATAGGAATTAAATTATAAAATTGATAAATTAGCCCGACTTGTCTTCTTCTAAAAATAGCAAGTTTATCATCATTATAACTATAAATATCTTCCCCATTTAAATAAACTTTTCCACTTGTCGGTTTATCAACACCCCCGATTAAATGGAGTAAAGTAGATTTACCACTACCACTGGCTCCGACAATGGCCACAAATTCCCCTTTTTCCACGCTAAAGGAAACATTATCTAAAGCCACTACTTTGGTATCCCCTTTACCATATATCTTTGTTAAATTTTCCACTCTTAATATTTCCATAAACTTCTCCCTTTCTTCTAAATTATATTATAACCAATGTTACAAGTAAGTTAGAAATTTATTTCTTTCTACTTAAAATAATGGAATCTTTACACATATTATTATTTGGAAATTTTAAACTATCAACACCCTTAAAAGTTACAAGTTCCGGATTAAAATCTTCTAATATTTTAAAGGTTTCTTTTAAATTATATAAAGGTTTCCACTCTGGATTATAAATGGTATCTTTCGTACAATCATATAAATAACTTATAAGCATAAGTCCATTTTTATTTAAATATTTATTCATTTTATAAGCTAATATTTTTAGAGAAGTAACTGCCATCCTTGAACCTATATTACTAAGCCAAATATTATCATAGCCTCTATCACTTGTAAAATTAAAAGCATCACTCGTTATAAACTTGGGTTTAACTTTTAATATTTTATCTTTAAGATTATTATAATTTTCTTCATTTTGTAAATAAGCATTAACACTCGTTATAACATCCGTCCGGTATTCATCATTAGAAAATAATTTTTTCCTTAAAACAATACTGCCATATACTTGTAATAATTCATCCCAAAATAGATATGATTCATAATCAATTACTCTTAAATCCATTTTAATTTTTTCAAATACTTCTTTTTTAAAAACATTTTTATTATACATATATAATTCGGGAAAATCGATATATCTAAAGAAAGATAAAAATTCTTCTCTAGTTAATTTTAGAATAGATACTAATTTTAAATAGTAATAATACTTAACATAAGGACAAATATCTAAAAGAGTAATATCAGCACTTCCCTTTAAAATAGCATTTAAGACTTGGTCAGTTGAACTTCCGACTGTAAGTAGTGATTTACCTTCTAGAGAAAAATTATCAATATAACCATTTATATTTTCGGTTGTAAAAGGATACATTTTATAAAAATTCCATTTATTTGCCCCATCATCAGCATCCATATCTTTACATCTTCTTATAGCATTATCGATATTTTTATAATAATCATATTCCATTATAAAATCCCCTTTTGGTTCTTACTATTATAATACTTTTTAGACAATTTACAATAATTTTATCTATTCTCTATTATCACAAGTACCACCCATACTTATAATATAATCTTCCATACTTTTTAGTAAATCATAAGTATTCTCATATTCATCTAAATTAATATTCATCTTTCCCATTAATTCTTTTTCTTGTTCTTTCGTATTATTATCTACAATATTGTAACTAGAAGGTTTACTATCAAAATCTGATGTACATTTTGGAACTTCCAAAAATTTTCTGTTTTGACATAATGATTTATTAGAAATACAAAATGGGGTTTCTAAAAATTTTTTATCATTATTACATACATCATGAACTAAAGCCATAAGTTTTAATCT
>CANRGQ010000014.1 GCA_947630195.1 uncultured Bacilli bacterium | reverse complement strand
AAAGAGCAATAGTGGTCGCAAGGACAGTCTTTTTATTAATCATAACGACTATATCCTTCTAAATCATATTTGTATTCTTCATCATCAATGGTAATAACAAAACCTTTTTCATCAAATTTAATTTCATATTTATTATCTTTAACATCTAAATCACTATTTAAAATACCTAAAGCACTACTATATTTATAGACATTTAAACTATTGTTATTAATACCTACATAGTATTTATCATATAAATCAATATAATCAAATTCATTACTTATCTTTTTAAAATTACTATCATAGACACTATAAGAGTCTTCTTTATTAACCATTAAATAATGTTTATTATTATTTTTTATTTCTTTATATTTAAATTCCACTTTCCCTTTAACATTATTATCCGTTATTTCAATAACCCCATAGTTACCGGTGTTTTCTCCGGTGGCACTTTTCGCAATAACAAAGGTGGATGTCGTATCAATTTGTTTAATATCTAAATCCATATCGGTATCATTTACAAAGCTAATATCACTATAAGTTCCTTTATTTTTTTTGGTCTTTAAATCATATAAATAGATTTTGGCATCCGTATTGGATAAATTATCATATATAAAGACATAATTGTTGTTATAAATACCACTATACTTATTATCTTTAGTATAGATTGTACACCTGTCTAATATAGCATTATCTTTTAACTCATTTTTATTAACACATTTATAAGTACTTAATAAATCTTGTTTTTCATCATCTTTATAGAAGTATAAAGTACCCTTAAAATAACTCATATAAGAAGTTGTCCCACTTACTTTACCTTCATTTAGATTAATAGTCTCACTACTACTTCCTAAATTAACTACGACATCATTTCCATTAACAGTTATTTCATAAGCCGCTTTTGTTTCTTTTAAATTATTATCTTTATCATAAACATACTTTTTAACATAATCACTACTTGTAAGTCTAATTCCTTCTTCATATAATTTTTGTAAATCATTATTTACTAAATATAAATGACCTTTACTAACCAAAGAGATAAGACCATCATGTAAGCCAATATAATCATAATCTTCTAAAAGTTTCGTACCATCTAAAGCATATAAAATATATTTACTATTTTCTTTGCTGACAACATAACTATCAGAAGCACTGGCAATAATCCCTTTAATATTACCACTTAACTTTTTAGAAGCACTATCAATTATGTAAGAAGTATCTTTATCTTTAGCGACTAAATAAAGGGAATTACCATTAACAATGGCTAAATTATCATAAGATGGTCTAATTAAATAATTAATACCTTCGCCGGTTATTTCAATTAAACCATAACGGTCAGATTCATCAGATATGACAATTACATCTCTACTCGTTAAATATTCTTTAAAATTATGAACCATTAAAGCTTTATCATTTTCTTTAATATCATATAAGAATACCTCTTCCCCATCTTTCACAAAAACATAATTATCTAAATATATTTTACTAGGTTTAATGATTTCTTCACCAAGTTCATTAACATTCATTATTCTTTCAATTTCATCACCTGTATAATTGCTTTTAGCAACTAGACATTGTTCACTATCTTTGACATTACATTCGTATCTACCTAACTCAACTTCGTTACGGTCTAAGAATATTAAATTACCATCTTCATAACGATAGTTATCTTTTTCCACTATAACTGGATCTTTTTCTTCTTCCTCGGGCTTACTTCCTTTAAATACTGCAAAGTAAATAATTACCCCGGCAATAGCCAGTAAAATTAAACCAGTACCTACAACTAAACCTAATCTTTGCCATTTATTTAAATTATTCCAAAAATCTTTTAAACTCTTTTTCTTCTTTTTATGAGGTTTTTCCTTAGGTACCTCTTCAAGTAATTCTTCGGATTTTTCTTCTTCCGTTTCACTTTCTAATTCAATTATCTCATTATCATAATTAAAGTCGTTCATAATACTCTCCTTATTATATAGAGATTATATCATAAATTTTCTTATATTAAAAGAAAAAGGCAAATATTTCTATCTGCCCCAAGTATTTATTTAAAATGTTACATATACCGAATATATATTTCACATAATATGGTATTAAATCTAATACCATATTACAATATATATTAAACTAGACAATATAAATATAAAATATATTTATTTTTTTATCTACCCTTTTGCTTAAATTTACCTATGTATCGTTAACTTTTAGATATGTAAGGGATCAATATCGATTTCTAAATTAACATCTTTATCATTTAAATAAATATTATCTAAGTATTTTAAAACACCCATTAACTTTTCATCATAGCGATATTTAATAACAATTTGAAAACGATAAGTATTATTAAATTTAAATAAACTAGCCGTCGTGGGCCCTAAAACAATGGATGATGGGGAAATACTTTTTCTTAAATAGTTGGCTATCTTGGTGGCATTTTCTAAAGACTTATCATAATCTTTCGCAATTATCTTTAAACTTACTAAATAATAATATGGAGGATATTTTAAAATTTTCCTAATATTCATTTCATAATTAAAGAATTTATTAAAATTATTTTCTTTAACACAATTTAAAACATAATTATCGGGATTATAAGTTTGTAAGATGACTTCACCCGCTAGATTACTTCTTCCCGCTCTTCCACTTGCTTGGTATAAAAGAGAAAATGTTCTTTCGTTACTGCGAAAATCGGGAATATTTAAAGAACTATCCGCATTGATAATACCCACTAAAGTAACATAAGGAAAATCAAAACCTTTACTAATCATTTGGGTACCAAGTAAAATATCATATTCATGATTTTTAAAACTTTCAATAATTTTTTCATGAGAACCTTTCTTGCTCGTGGTATCTTGATCCATCCGAATTATTTTAGCCTCCGGAATTATTTTTTGTAATTCTTCCATAACTTTCTCCGTACCTAAACCTAAATAATTTAGGGCATCTTCATGACAATTTGGACAAACATTATCTTTGGAAATACTATAGCCACAATAATGACATCTTAAATTATTCGTGGATTTATGATAAGTTAGGGTAATATCACAATTAGGACATTTATAAGTATAACCACAATTTGAACAAGTAATTGTCGTACTATAACCTCTTCTATTAAGTAAAATCATGGCTTGTTCATGAGCACTAATTCGCATTTTTAATTTATTAATTAATTCATCACTAAAGATAAAATTTTTTTTCTTAACTTCTTCAAGCATATCGACAATAGTTACTTGAGGAAGTGTCCCAAAACCTGCTCTTTTCGTAAGTTTTAAATGACTATATACTCCTTTTAAGGCTCTTGCTTTACTTTCTAAAGTTGGAGTCGCACTTCCTAAAACTAAAGGGGCCTTGTGATATTTACATCTCACCATGGCAATATCTTTAGCATTATATCTCGGCATATTATCTTGTTTAAATGTATCACTATGCTCTTCATCAATAATAATAATCCCAATATTTTCTAAAGGGGCAAATATGGCCGAACGTGTACCCACAACTAAAGAGACTTCCCCTCGGATAATCTTTAAATATTCATCATATTTTTCCCCATTTGATAAGGCACTGTGTAATATTGCTACCCGACTTCCAAACCACTCATAAAAACGATTCACTAATGCGACAGTTAAACTAATTTCTGGCACTAACATAATGGCAGTCTTCCCTTTATTTAAAGTATCCTCAATTAAATTTAAATAAACTTCGGTTTTACCACTTCCCGTAATTCCCTCCAGTAAAAAGGTTTTAAATTCATTGGTATTTTTAACTGTTTCAAATACTTTTTGTTGTTCTAAATTTAAAGGATGTTTAACTAATCCTTCTAAATTACTTTTATTAATCCGGTATTCTTGTTCTTTTACTTCTTTAATTAATTCTTTTTCTTTTAAAGCTTTAACGGTATAAGAATCATAATCTTTTTTTAAGACTTTTTCTTCTTTTAATAATGTATTTAAAAGAATAGTTTGTTTATTTTCTTTACCATAACTTACTAAATAATCTAATACCTCTTTTTTCGTTTTATTAAGCATTAAATAAGTTTTATAAAAATTATAATTAGTATCATTATCTTTTATTTTTAAGGAACTTGGAAGCATAGTTTGATAAGCACTTATCTTAGGACATAAAGTTTTTTCTTCTAAATAAAGACCTAAACGCATTAATTCATCATTTAGTTTGAGTTCAGGGTCGACTACTTCCACGATTTCTTTTAATTCATAATCACTATTAAAGGTATCCGTTATTTTCATCACAAAGCCATTAATTGTTTTGCTACCAAAAGGAACCTTTACCTTCATTCCAGCTTGTAAAGTATTTCGCATCTTAAGAGGAACTTCATAAGTAAAATATTTATCAATTTTTTTCGTTGGGTATTCAATTAAAACTTCGGCATACATAAAAAGTCCTCCTTATATAAATTATAAAATAAATGAAATAAAAAAGAAAGTATTTAACTTTCTATTCCGCAATCGGATGAACACCATAACCGGCAATACCTACCTGTCCATCGGCATAACCTACACGACCATCCATAGTCAGTATTACCCATTGATGCGTCCATTGATTTTCATTAGCGTGTGTCCAACTATAACCCATTTCTTCTAAAACCATACCTAAGGCTCTCGTTGTTCCGGCACAAGAAGACTCTCCTTTAATAAAAACTCCATAAGCCGTTCTATAATCCACGCCACTTTCCTTATGAACTCCTTTTTGATAGTATTCACTAACTCTTTCAGCAGCCTTAGTAACTTTTTCTAAGTCGGTACTTCCCGTTATGCTTCTGGCTATTTCTCTCGCAATTACCCGAGCTTGGGCTTCTTTTTCTTTAGCGGTTAATTCCCCACTAGGTGGAGTTTGATTATTATTGTTATTATTACTATTACTATTACTATTATTGTTATTGTTTTGATTACTATTATTAGTATTTGGTTTACTTGTAGTTTTATTTTTAACTGTTACTTTAAAAGTACCTTCCACTACATTACCATTGTGATCTGTTGCTTTAACTAATACTTCATAAGTTCCCGCTTTTTTGGTATCGACACTTCCTTCAACTGTAAAAGATACTTCACCTTCTTTTTCATCTGTAGCTGTTATACCTTCTTCTAAGTTAATTGAATCTCCAACATAAATAGTTTTATCACTTAAGCCATTTATAACGGGATAAATTGTATCCTTAACTAAAATGGTATATTCTTTAGAACTTATTATATCTTCGTGATGATTTTTATAATTATAATCCGTTTCTAAAATTATTTTTAATTTGTTTTCCCCCACTAAAGAGAATGTAATATCTTCACTACCATCAAGTAAAACATTGTTATATTCTAAAGAAATACTGGTATCTTTAGATATTTTTTCTCTATCTAAAAAAGCATCTATTAAATCGTTATAAGTAATGGTATCTAAATATTCTTTTTCTAAATCTTCACCTAAAAAAGATGAATTATTAGTTTCTTTAATTAAGTTAATCTCTCTATTAATAATATTTTTATCTTTTCTACTTAAGGCATAATTAATGCCAAATATTAAACTTAAAATAACTAAAATAACAATTATAATAATTAACCAAATTAAATTCTTTTTATTCTTATTTTTATTCTTCATAGCCCACCTACTACTATTATTCATTTTATTACAAAATTTATGTAATTTAAAGATAATTTAAAAAAAATTAACTATGTTTCCATAATTAATTTTCGGGTGTGGTAAATTCTTTTAACTCCCCATCACTTGATAATATTTTATTAACTTTTTCGGTCGCATTATTAAGTTTTTCACTACAATCTTTAGCAAGTTCCATAGCCTCCGTATATTTAATAATGGCATCTTCTAAAGGAACATTACCGGCCTCTAATTCTTTAACTAAATCTTCTAAATCTTTTAAATTGCTTTCAAATGTTTTTTCGGCAACTTTGGATTTTTCTTTCTTTTCTTCTTTCATAGTGTCCTCCTATCTTCCTCTTCTTATATTTGAACCCATTTCTAATGTTGGTTCTTCATCAATATTACTAACATTTAACCATGTAGCATAAGGCATCGCCGCATTACTTTTATTTCTTTTAATGTCTTTAAGAGTTGAAAATAAACATAAAATCAAATTTTCCACATCAAGTTTTACTAAACCAAGTTTGGTAAGTCTTTCATTTACTATATTTAAAGATTCTTCGACTTCTTTACATCTTTCATCACTTTTAGTGTAATCCTTCATTAGTTCTTCATATTCGGGACTTGTAACATCTTTAATTTCGATATTATCAATTTCTTTTAAATCTTTTTTATGTCTTACAAAGTTAGCAACAAGACTTGCCACCGTTACAACTGGACAAACAATGCCACTGAAAGCTAAAGTAAATTCGGGATTTTGCATAAATCTTCCGCCAATAGCGCCGACTAAAATCATTGAAAGTCCTGCTAAAATTAAATTAATAAAATTTTTATGATAAGTTCTATTAGCAAATTCTTTCATGTTGTTAAGTTCATCCCATTTTTCATGGAACAAACTAGATCTTTTAATGGTTAATTCTTTATGAAAGTCATCTCTTTCTTGACCATCTCTTTCTTTTTCAATTTTTAAATAATCTTTCGCATTTTCTAGATACGCATATTCTGTTTTTATTTCATCATATTTTGCTAAGTATTCTTTTAACATTTCTTTATTCATCATTTCTTACCTCCAAAACTTCACTAGTAACTTCCCCTTTATAAAACTTAATTGTTATTTTATCTTTTACTTTTAACTTACTTGTATCCTTAATTACTTTATCATCCTTTTTAACTAAAGAATAACCATTACTTAAGATATTTAAAGGATTAACGAGTTTTAAAGTGGTAATCATATTATCTAAATAATTATGTTTTTTAATTAAATATTTATCCATTAAATTATTTAGATTAGTTCTTAAACTTTTTAAAATATTGGAATTTGTATTAATTAAAGCCATGGGACTTACAAACTGTAATCTATTTAAATTTCTTTCTAATAAGACTTTTTTATTATCTAAATAATAAGTCATATTTTTTTGTAAATCATCTAAGAGTTTATCTAATTTTTGTTCTTTTATTTCATATAAACTCATCGGATTTTTTAAAATAAAAGAATTTTTTAAATTATATAAAGATATAAACTTGGTATTAACTAAATTTTTAATATTTTTATTAAGTCTTAATTTATATTGATTAATTAAATTATTAATATCTAAGATGGTAGGTACAGCCATTTCGGCTGCTCCGGTTGGAGTTGGGGCCCGAAGGTCCGCGACAAAATCGGCAATGGTAAAATCTGGTTCATGTCCGACAGCACTTATAATTGGGGTTTTCGCATTATAAATGGCTCTCGCCACAATTTCTTCATTGAAAGCCCATAAATCTTCAATGGAGCCACCACCTCTTCCAACAATTAGAACATCACATCCAAAGTTATCAGCCACTTCAATTTGTTTCACAATATTCGGCGCCGCATCTTTTCCCTGGACAAGCGATGGAAACAATATCGCTTCACATAAAGGATATCTTCTTTTAATGGTACTCATAATATCTCTTACGGCTGCCCCCGTGTCGGCCGTAACAATTCCTATTCTTTCCGGATATTTCGGAATTGGCTTTTTATGTTCTTTATTAAATAAGCCTTCTTTAAGTAATTTTTCTTTTAATTTTTCATATTCTAAATATAAATTACCTAAACCATCAAGTTCCATCGAATCCACATATATTTGATAACTTCCCATCGCTGGATACGCGGAAATGCGCCCCTTTACTAAAACATTCATCCCATCTTCAGGAGTAAAAGTTAAAGTTCGCGTATTATTTGCAAACATAACGGCACTAATTCTTCCCCTATCATCTTTCAAAGTAAAATATAAGTGTCCTCTGGTATGACTTTTAAAGTTTGATATTTCGCCTTTTAAATAAATCCTATTTAAGAATAAATCACTATCTAATAAACTTTTAATATATTCATTTACTTCAGATACTCCTAAATATTTTATCTCTTCAAACATAAATCCTCCTTTCTATTTTAATTTTCTTTCTTCTAAAACACTTCCGAGTAATTCATAATTTTTTAAGTAATTTTCCATTATCTCATTTTTATGGGGAATCACAAATGGCACTTCCCCAAATTCCGTAATAAATTTTTCTTCACTCTCAATGCTTAATAATAATTCTTCTAAATATTCTGGTGTAAATAAATTATAATAAACTAAAAATAAATTAATAAATTCTTCACTGGAATCATTTAAGAAATTAGTAAATTCTTTTCTTTTAAAATCCTCATAACTACTAACTTTATCAACTGCATTATAAATTTCTCTCGAAAAATAAGATGATATCATACCTTCTAGATTATCAAATAAGAATTCATTATCAATAATAGTTACTTTTCTCGTGGTATTGGTAAAATAAATACCCCAGTTGCTAGCGTGTCTATCAGAGCCTCCAAAAAGAAGATCAAAAATATATACTTTCACGATATCTGTCATTAAATCGGCAACTTTACCTGTCCCATATAATCTTTCTAATTTAAACCAAATTTGGTATAAAGAATAATTCTCCTCAAACAAAATACCAATTTCTCTAGCTGTTTCAAATTTACCATGCTCATTAAATAAATCTTGACTTAAACTATAATATTTATGATATTGAGAATTTAAAGCAGTATTACCATCATAATCAAAAATAACTACTTTATAATCTGGACATTTTAAATTGAAAATTGAAGCTAATCTTCTGCCAATTACTTCATTAACAGCATGCTTTATATTCCACGTATCTTTAACATAGAAATCTCCACAAGAAAGAGTAACTTCCCGAACATTATTTACTCTTTTAATTTTTCGAAAATCCTTATTCGTTAATTTCATTTTTGGTAACCTTATCTAATACGGCATTAATAATTTTTCTAACATTATCATCACTATATTTTTTGGCAAGTTCAATGGCTTCATTAATGACAACAATATCTGGAGTATCAGTATACATTAACTCAAAAATACCCATTCTTAAAATGGAAGCCCCGGTTTTATCAATTCTGGAAATTTCCCAATCTTTCATATATTTATTAGCAATATCATCAATGGTATTTTGATATGTAATAACTCCATAAACAATATCTTTCACGAAATCATTTTCAATTTCCATATTATCTTTAATTATTTCATCAATATTCGTATGAGGACTATTCTTAAATAAATCCCATTGATATAAAATAATCATACATTTTTCTCTTAACTCACTTCTTGTCTTGGCCATAATTATCACCACACTTTCAATTATACCAAATGTCCTATTTATTTACTAGATTATTTTTGGACCTTTCTTTTTAATTCATACAAATAATTTAAAGCTTCAAGAGGAGTCATATTAACAGGATCTATTTTATTTAACTCACTTTTTAATAAGTCTTCACTCTTATCTTTTTCTTCTTCAAAGTCAAAACTTAATTGCACTTTTTCAATTTGTTTATTACTCTTTTTATTACTTTCATAATTTTGTAAAATAGCACTAGCCCTATCTAAAAGACTTGGAGGTAATCCCGCCAGTTTGGCTACATGAATACCATAACTTTTATCAATCGCCCCATTTTTAACCTTATGTAAGAAAGTAATTTCCCCATTATTTTCGACGGCTTCCACATGCACATTTTTAATTAGTTTAAACTTTTTCTCTAAACTAGTAAGTTCATGATAATGCGTCGAAAATAATGTTAAGGCTTTAATATTTTCACAAACATATTCGAGTATTGCTTGGGCTAAACTCATACCATCATAAGTCGCCGTCCCTCTTCCTAGTTCATCAAAAATAATTAAACTTTTTTCAGTCGCATTCGCAAGAGCATTTTCGGCTTCTTTCATTTCGACCATGAATGTTGATTCGCCGGAAACTAAATCATCAGAGGCTCCAATCCGGGTAAATATTTTATCAATGATAGGAATTTTCGCCTTTTTAGCGGGAACAAAAGAACCCATCTGCGCCATAATTATAATAATAGCTACTTCCCTCATAAAGGTTGATTTACCACTCATGTTAGGCCCTGTTATAAGTAAAGTACTTTGATTACTATTCATCACACAATCATTAGCCACATAATTATCTTTACTAACCACTTCGACAACAGGGTGTCTTCCTTCAATTATTTCTAAATCTTTACATTCATTTAAGGTAGGTCTAACTAAATTATATTCTTCACTACAAATAGATAAAGATACTAAAGCATCAACTTCACTTATAATATCGGCTGTCTTTTTAATTTTTAAAACTTCTTTTTTAATAATATTTTTAATCTCATTAAATAAATTATATTCTAAATCAATAATTTTTTCTTCCGCATTTAAAATTAAGGCTTCTTTTTCTTTTAACTCGGGAGAAATATATCTTTCACAATTAGTTAAAGTTTGTCTTCTTTCCCAACCAAAATTTTCTTTAACTTCTTTAGCCATCCCTTTAGATACTTCAATAAAATAACCAAATACTTTATTAAAACCAACTTTTAAAGTCTTAATGCCGGTTTCTTCTTTTAATTTATTTTCAAATTGTAAAATAAAATCTTTCCCATTACTTCTGATACTTTTTAATTCATCTAAATCTTTATTATAACCTTCTTTAATTAAATAGCCTTCCTTAACACTAATGGGAGGGTTTTCATATAATGAGGCCTCGAGTAACATATAAATATCTTGATGCGTATCAATATCCGGATATATGTCTAGTTTAATTAATATTTCTTTTAATCTTGGTAAAACTTTTAAACTATTTCTTAGTTGTAGAAGGTCTCTACCATTAACACTACCGGTGGCTACTTTTCCACATAATCTTTCAATATCATATATTTCATTTAATAAATTTTTAAGTTCATCTTTTAAAATAAAATTATTATTTAAACATTCAATTCGATCATATCTTTGATTAAGTAAATTTATATCTTTTAAAGGATGCATTAAAAAACTTTTAAGTTTTCTTGAACCCATCGCCGTCTTACATTTATCTAAAAGCCAAATCAAAGAATAAGTTCTATCTTTTAATCTAATCGTTTCAAATAATTCTAAGTTCCGAACAGTATGAACATCCATTTCTAGATAATCTAATTTATTAATTTCTTTTAGTTCATTAAAATGACTTAAATCTTTTAATTCTTTAACCACTAAATAATAAAATAAGTGATTAACACCCATTTTCTTCCTGGCATCATTTACTTTTTTTAAGAAAGGCAGTTCTTCATTATAATAAGCATTACTAAAAACAATATCTATGCCATATTTATTTTTGAGAGTATCCACTAAAGTAACATTGGTATTATCAATTAAAATAACTTCTTTAATACCTAAATTTAAAACTTCACTATAAAGAGTATTTTCTTCCTTTTTTAAACTAATACTAGATAGTTCCCCGGTGGAAATATCCGCATAAGTAATAATATAAATATCACTAAATTCTAAGATACTTGCTATATAAGAATTTACTTTATCATCTAAAAGTTCATAATCGGTTATTGTCCCTTTACTAATAACATCAACGACCCCTCTTTTAACAGTATCTTTAGTCATTTTAGGATCCTCTAACTGTTCACAAATCGCAATTCGGTAACCTTTATTAACTAGTTTTTCAATATAACCTTTTACAGCATGATAAGGAACACCACACATGGGTACTCTTTCATCTAACCCACAAGATTTACCTGTTAAAGTAAGCTCTAGTTCTCTTGAGGCTGTTAGTCCATCTTCAAAAAACAATTCATAAAAATCCCCCAAGCGAAAAAATAGAAGTTCATCTTCATAATTATCTTTGATTTCCATATATTGTCTCATCATGGGACTTAATTTATTTCTGTCTACTTCATTTCTTTTCATAGCCTTTATTATACTATTTTTAATTTAATAATACAAGAAATAACCATATTAATCTATAAGTATTTATTAATATCTAAGTTTCTTTCTTTTAACTTTATAATCAGGTATTACTTCTTCTACGATATGCCAGAAATTCTTACTATGATTAGCCTCAAAAAAATGGGCCATTTCATGAACAATAACATAATCAATTAAAGATATATCTTTTTTAAGTAACTCACTATTTAGGGTAATAATATTTTTCCTCGTATTACAAACACCCCATCTAGTCCGCATTCTTCTTATCTTTAAATCAAAATCCGGTAAATTATTAAAACACTTTTTACAAACTTCTATTTCTTCTTTAAATACTCTTTCACATTCTTTAGCATAAAAATCTTCTAGAGCTTCTTCATTAAAGCAAGTAATGGTATCTTCTTCAATTTCAATATCTTTTACCCTGTTATCAAAATTAACTTCATAACTTTTACCTAAATACCAAAATTTTTCATCTCTTTTACTTCGCTCTAAGGCATCTTCATACATCTTTAAAATCGCACTGGAATTTTTCATAATTAAATTTTGAACTTCTTTATCACTAATAAACCTCGGAGCTGTTATAATTAAATTACAATTTTCATCAAAACGAAAATAAAGATTTTTATTATCTTTTCTTACTACTTCATAATTAATAATGTAATCATTCAACTTAAATTTCATTATTCACCACAATTTAATTTTAGCACATAAATCTTTATCTTACAAACTCATTTAACCAAAAATAATCCTTATTTTGAAAATCACAAACAAATAAATTATCACTATTTAAATAATTTAAAAGTAAAGTGGGATTTATAATATTACTTTTTAAAATAATATGACTAGGATAGACTTTTAAAATACTTTCTTCACCCCGATATTTATTATAGATAATATGTTTCTTTTCAATATAATTATAATAGCGATTATTTTTAAATAAATTATAGATTCTTTTATTCACATAGATAGGATCAAAGGATAAAAATAAATCGTCATATACTTCGTAAGAAGCTCCAAGATCATAAGTATCTAAATAATATAGTCCTTCAATTGTTTTATATAAATTATAAGGAGTTTCTTTAGTTAAAATTGTCATTTCCCGGTTAATTTTAAAAATATAAAAACATCGCATAATTATCACCATCTTCATTATATAATAGTATTCATAAATAAAATGTCGAATGGTGTCGAGTGATAAACAAATTAATTAATTTAAAACTTTAGGAACATCTAAAACAAAATTTGTAATATAAATATTATCATTAGTCATATATTTTACGACATATTTATTTTTTTCTTTAACAATTAGGATGCCTTCAGTTTTGCTATGATAATTCTTTCTAAGTTTATCATCTACCAGTTTCATATAAAAATCAATTTGCCCTATATCACTTGGTTTAAATTCTCTATTTTTAACTTCCACAACAACGTAGGCATTAATTTCGACATTAAAAAATAGTAAATCTATTTTATAAGTTTTATTATCAAGGGTTATTTTGTATTCATGACCGGCTAGAGTAAAGCCTGTGCCTAATTCTAAAAATTTGTTTTCCAGTAAATTAATTAGTTCTTTATGAATTACTTTTTCATTTAGGTTAGAAATATTTTTATTAGTTTCTAATATTATTGGATCTTTAATCATATCCCTAATTGATATTGGTAAATTATTGTTATTATCAATTAACTTTATATTATTTTTATCAGCATAGGATAATCTATCAAAAGATTTATTTTTGATTTCTTTTCTAAGTTCTCTTACAGATAAATTATTTAAGATAACCTGATTAATATAATAGTTCCTCTCATTTTCATTTTTTATAGGTAAAACTTCTTTTAAATGAGAGTATGATAATTGTGTCGACACTGTAGACACAATTGGAAAACATAAATAAAATTGCCTATAAAACATCAAATTCCTTTTGCTATAAGACTTACCATATTTTAAAGTAAAATCTTTGGACCATTTATTAATTAACTCGTTGCCATACTTAGCCCTTTTCTCTCCTCCTTGAGCCTCAACTAGAAGTTTCCCAATTTTCCATTTAGATAATAATTCCTCTCGGTTATTTTGTCTTTCTCTTACCTTTCTGTTAACCTCATAATTTTCGATAATTTCAGTTATTTCATTATAAAATTCTTTTGTTTTCATTTTTTTACCTCTTTTCTTTCTTTTTTTAAATGATATTTTACCCTTTTTTATTCTTTATGATTTTTTGATTATTTTTCCTCCCTTCACTTATATTATTGTAAAAAAATGTCGGATTTCCTTTTTTTAGAGGCAAATTTCTTCAAAAAATTTTTAATTTTGTCAAATTTGACACAAAATATAACTATAATATACATTTGATTTACTAAAAATTAAATGTTACATAAACGTCAAAAAATACATCTTTTGACATTAAAAGATGTATTTAATTTTGGCTATTTTTTATTTAAAATTATTTCTTCATTTGTTCAATAATTTGAGCTTTTAAACTATCAATGTTTAGATTATAAGCATTTAATAATTCTTCTTTAGTACCCCCAATAACATATTTATCAATTCCTAATATATATTCTTTACCTGTAGCGTACTTATACCAAAAATCTTTACTACTATATTCCAAGGTAAATGTTTTAACATTTGAAGGCAGTAACATATTTTGATATTTTTCATTTTGCATGGCAAATAAATCACTACTAGGCATTGATACGACTCTAAAGTCAATGCCATAAGGAGCAAGTTCGGTAGCCAGTCTTAAAGCAATTGGTACTTCACTTCCTGATGAAATAATTATGGCATTCGCTTCTTCTCTTTCTCTTCTTACGCGGTAAGCTCCCGCCAAAACATATTTAGGATTAGTATCTTCTAATTTTTTAGTATTGATATTACCCACAATAATCGCCGTTGTTTTTTTATGGCTTGTAATTATTTCATATACTCCTAAAACTTCATTAATATCGGCTGGTCTAAAAGTAATAAGACCGGGAATACTTCTTAAATTATTAATCTCATTTACGGGATGATAACCAAGTTCAGCATAGGTATTTAGGAAAGTATCTTCGGTAAATACATAAGTAATATCTAAATTATTTAAACTAGCTATTTTAATAAGTGATTCTATAGCACTTTCGTAAGTTAAAGAAGTTGAGACAAACATTTTGAAACCTAAACTAGCAAGGCCTAAAGTAACACTACCTAAAGCTAAAAGTCTTTCACCAAATAAAATGTTTCGACCCATTTTTTCTTCTTTATTCATAAAGGTAGTATTATTAATTAAACATTTATTATAATAGAAATTATCATTACTAGCGGATAAGACAAAAGGACTTTTGGCCGCGATTAAATTAAATATTTTACTATTACTTAAAATTAATTCTTCTTCATAACTATCATTTATTTTAATGTTTTCACTTTTAAAATTAACATTAACCCGTCCAATTTCTAAAAAGTCAATTATTTCATTTATCTTTTTATTTTCTCTGTATTCTTCCACAAGTTCATGCCATTTACTAAGAGGTTTAGCAAGTCTTTTTGCAAGTTCTTCTTTAATTTCTACTTTTACTTCTTCAATGGTAGCAAAAGCCGATGGAATACCATATTCACTTCTTAAAGCTTCCATATTATCTTTATCAAGTGGAAGATCAGTATAGAACTCATCATCTTCTTTATCTTTAATATTAATTAATATAACGGTCGCTTTTTTATTTCTTTTCGCATCATCAATGGCATCATCAATAGCACTTAAATTATCATTAATAACATCTAAATCAATATTTAAAGCCATTAAACGGTCCATTAATTCTTCCGTAAATACTTCACTAGTTTTACTATCTTTACTAATATCATCATTAATAACAATATAAACTAAATCTTTTACTTCTTCCGTTGAGGCAAAAGATAAGGCTTCATAAGAAGTTCCACTCATTAAATCACTTAACTTACAAATACAATAAGTTTTAAAATCTAAGATACTATTTTTCTTGAGTTCATCTTTAATTAAAGTATCTAAATATCTTTTACCTAAAGAAATACCGACAGCTTCTCCAATGATATCTCCAGGATTTATGCCTCCTACTTGGACTCCGGGAGTAATACTCGTAAGTATTCCTGGTGTCGGACTATCCATTCTTTTAAAATCTTTTAAATTATCAATAGTTAAGTTTCTCGTAAATAAATAATTTGCCGCATAATAGGTTGGTAAAAATTCATTACTAACTAATACTCTATCTCTATTAATATAATTAGGACGATGAATTTCAAACATTAAATGTTTTAAATATAAAGTATAAAACACTTTAGATGCGGCAATATTTAAGAAAACATTACCATGACCAGATTCACTAATCATATCTAAACTTAACATTTTTAAATTATTGATTATTAACTTATCTTTCTTACTCATAAACTACCTCTTACTAACTATTAAATTATGTATTTTTTCTACTGACTCATTATTATCTAATTTTTTTAATCTTTCATGGGCTTTTAAAATAAACGTATCATTAACTTCTAGTCTTTCTAAAACTCTTTTAAATCCCCAGACAGTTCTTACCTTTAAGCCATATCTTTTTCTGGTTATAAATCTCGCATTATATTTTTCTTGACCCCCCACTCCGGGAACTAGTATCATCGGAAGCCGCATCTCTAAAGACTCCGTAACGGTGGCCCCTCCCGGTTTGGATATCACAAGAGTACTTATTTTCATTAGATTTAAAACATCTTTGGAATATCCTAAAACTAAAACATTATCTATTTTATTTTTACTAACATATTCTTCGCATTTTACTCTTAATTTTTCATTCTTGCCACTTATAAAGATAATAAATTTATCCAAGTTTAATTTACAAATGGTTTTAAAATAATCATAATAGTACATGCTCCCAACAGATGAACCTCCAAAGAACAAATAAATCTTTTTATCTTTCTTTAAATTATATCTTTTATAGATATCTTCTATCTTATCCAAATGTTTAATTTTTTCAATATTTAAAGGAAGACCAAAAGGATAGATTTTTTTACTTTCTACTCCTCTTTCGATTAGTTCTTCTTTAACAACATTATTACCAACAATATAACCATCTTCTAAATGCTTGTTTCTAATCCAACATTCATGAGGCCTATAGTCGGTAATAATCGTATATAATTTGGGTTTAATTAAATCTAATTTTTTATAATAAGTTATTATGTTACTCGCATAAAAATGGGTGGAGATAACAATATCGGGATTATAATCCACGATAACATTTCTTAAAGTTTCATTATCATAGCTCTTCTTAGCAAATTGGTTGTGAGCTAAAGTGGTAAGGCGATGGTCCATTAACTCATAGAAAAAATTAAAGATTAAAGCTGGACGATATTTTCCCACAAAATCCATTACTTTAACACCAATGCGTCCTAAAAAATTACCATAGTCGCTAATATCCAAAAGATAAATATTTAAGTTTTTATCTTCACTTAAATAATTAGCAACATATTTAGCAATTGCTTCGTGACCTGAACCATAACGAGCATATAATACTAGAACTTTTTTCTTCATACTTCTTACCCTCTTATTAATTATAAAACAAAATGCAAAATAAAACAATGAATTTACTTATTCATTGTTACATTATAGTTATTATCTGCTAGTTCATTAAGATAAGAAAATCTTACCTCCAGGAGTAATACTCCTAAAACAATTACGCTGTAAAATAAGATTAGTCCTCCAAAACGACTTAACATTTTTTTCATTATATATCACTCCTTCTCTAAACTAATCATATCAAAACATAAGTTTGTAATCAAGAGCAAAAAATAAATTTTAAACATTTGTTTGACATTTTTTAACTATTGTTGTAAAATTATTTTAAGGAGATGATAATATATGACAATACCAGAACTTACACCAAGGCAAAATGACATTTTAGACTTTGTAAAAAAATATACGGCAGAACATGGATATCCACCTGCTATCAGAGAAATTTGTAAAGGAGTTGGCTTAAGTAGTCCCGCAACGGTATTTGTTCATTTAAAAAACTTAGAGAATCTAGGTTATATTAAAACAACAAGCAATAAATTTAGAACAATTGAAATTTTATGTGAAAATGAATACTTACCAGTTAATGAAGATGTTATTAAAGTACCACTTCTTGGTAAAGTAACAGCAGGTAGTCCCATTACAGCAATTGAACAACCAAATGAGTTTTTTAAAATACCAGCATCCTTAGTACCAGCTGCAGCTACAATATTCACTCTTCATGTAAGTGGTGAAAGTATGATTAATGCCGGTATCTATGATGGCGATTATGTTATTGTCGAAAGACAAAGCACAGCAAGAAATGGTGATATAGTAGTGGCTATGACTATGGAAGGTGAAGCCACAATTAAAACCTTCTATAAAGAAAATGGCCATATTAGATTACAACCAGAAAATGACACAATGGACCCAATTATATTAGATAATTGTGTTATCTTAGGCAAAGCCATTGGATTATATCGTAAGTTTTAATTAATTATTTAAAACAACCAAAAAGATATTTAGGTTAAACACTTAAATATCTTTTTATATGCAATCAATAACAATTATATACTTGTGATTATATATGGACTCGATTCAGTCCCTGTTCCTATTATACTTACATCGGACCTTAGATAGAAGACTGGACGAATATAAATTGCAGAATTTACTAGCCAAGTGCTCGTTGTACCTTCAGAATTAACAGCCCATGCGATAGATTGCCCCGTATACGTTTGCATAGTCATAGTCCATTCACTTGCATTTTCATATGTGGACATTGTGTTTGATATATGCAGCCAACTATTTAAGTTATGTCCATAAGTCCATGAATTATAATAATCACTTTTATACATTAACCCTACTGGATATTTTAAATTTGTTTTTGTTTTTGTCTCCGATACAGAGGTCTCAACTTTATTACCACCTTTCCACCAATATACTTCTTTTATCAAATCTTTTACTTTTAAATCATTATAAAATCCTTCTCCGTTTATCGTAATTCTTACAGTGCAGCTATTATCGTCCCAATTTAAGTTTACGTTACTAGTGGAACCATTTGACCAAACTTGACTCTTACTTGTTGGAATTACTTTTATTACTTTTAACATTCCTTTATCTAATCCTAAGGAATTATTTTCATCTGATTCTGTTCCGTCTGTTACCCCTATTATTCTGTATAAGTATTTATTATCTTCTATGCTTCCGCAAGTTTCGGGATTTTTTGGACCTCCTATACAGATAAAGTTATTTGTTACTTGATTGTAATTACCTTTAAATCTATACAAACCTTGAACTGCTGTTCTATTTCCTTGTGTACCTTCTCCATAGTATTGTCCTCCTTGAGCATCTAATGTTTCTAATGCATGTCTTCCTTTTCCAAAGTATAGTGTACAGTATATAGTTTGTTTTGTTTTTATATGGGCTGTATAACTTGTTTCATCAAAGGTTAAGACATTTAGTGTCGGTATTTTAATTCCTTCACTATCAGTACATTCAGCTCCAGCATATGAATATGTATTTTTATCTGGCCATTTGCTTCTATCTTCTGCTTCATGCCATCCATATTCTGTTTCATCTGCACTTATTCCATCATTTTGTATCATTATAGCTAGTGATTTATCATTTTTGTTAAATACATCTATTGTTTTGATATCCTCTAAGACTTTATTTGATGTTGAAAATTCTTTTATCATTCCATAACCTTCATATATTATTCCTATTGTTATAAATATAATTATTAATTTTAAAAACACTTTACTTTTCATTACATTATCACTCCTTTATTTAAAATATGCATAACAGGTATTTGGTCCATCTGTATCTATCATAAAGCCATCTGTATCATTGTAATTTATATTGGTGGCAACTTTTTCATTAGAGCATTTATTTCCTATATATTCTTTTCCTGTTGGTATGGTGCTAGACATTTTATATTTATTACCTTCATATTCTCTATCACCACTTGTATCTTGGATATAAGCATAAACTATTACATCGGATATTTTATCTCTATCATAATATAGTCTACATACTATTTGGTTAGGTTTAGTTTCGGATACTGTTATATCTACTGTTCCATCTTCACTTATTGTATAATCTGGATTGTATGTTGTTCCTTCTTCATTGTTTTTTGGATAACAATTAGATATATCTTGATTTAAAGTAAATCCTGTTACGGGTACTTCTTTATTCTCTTTATATTTCTTAGGATTATCTGGCATTTGGGTGTACCATATAACATTGACATCTGTACTTTTACCACTTATTGGTCCATCTTTTACTGATTCACCTTCTCCTGCAAAGTTTCCTACTTTACTGGTAAATATTGGTACTGGTTCCATTTCATAATTGTAATAAGCATGAGTTGTGCTTATTATTCTAAATAAAGTCATAACAAAAAGGCCGAGAATGATATAAGTTATTTCTCGTTTATATTTTAAATTTTTATATTTTTCTTTTATATTATAAAGTTTATCTTTTAAATTATTAAATGGTATGAATACTAAAGATATTAGGGTGTTACAATAACCCCCCCCCGATGCTACTTATTAGAACTACTAATGTAAGTATTGCTACATATAATACTAATTTTTTATTTTCTTTCTTCATATACATACCTCTTTTATATTATTAATTATTTAACTTATTTTTATACTTATGTTGTAAATACCGAATACTTAATACAAATAAAAAATATTCTTCTACCTTACATTTAAATAATATAATATTTAAATTAATTAGTCAATAAGAAGTTTTTCTTAAATGTAAAAAGATAAGAGTTTTAATTCTTATCTTAAGAGTTTATAATATTTCCTTCATAGATAATATTATAAATTTTATTCTTAGTTAATTCTTTATCTATTACTACTCTAATATAGTTTGAAGAATGTCCAATAGATTTACCATCCTTTACTTCTTCGATTAGAATATCTAAAGGTTTACCTATAAATTTATCTTGATATTGTTTTTCTAGAATATCGGATAGATTAAGAAGTTTATGGTCCCTTTTAGATTTTTCTATTGATGATACTTCCTTCATTAGACTAGCTTTGGTGCCATTTCTTTTAGAATAAGGGAAAACGTGTATTTTACTAAATTCTAACTTTTTAGCATTTTCGTAAGTTTCCATAAAATCTTTTTCGGTTTCTTCAGGGAATCCCACAATAATATCCGTAGAAATGGCAATATCCGGTCTAATACTTCTAATTTCTTTTATTTTATTAAAGAAATATTCCATATTATATTTTCTATTCATTAAAGATAAAACATGATCACTTCCGGCTTGAAGGGGGATATGTAAATGATTACAGAATTTTGGATTAGTTTTAAGCATATTCATAAATTTATCATTTAACTCGGTAATTTCCACACTAGAAAGTCTTATTCTTTTAATATTATCTATTTTAGATAATTCATTAATAACATCGACTAAATCATGACCATTATCATTATAAGAACCGGTATGAATACCTGTTAAAACTATTTCTTGATGGTTTTTGGAAAGTTCCTTAGCTTCTTTAATAATTTCTTCAAAGTTTTTACTGCGACATTTACCTCTCATAAAAGGAATTATACAATAAGAGCAAAAATTATCACAACCATCTTGAATTTTGATAAATGCTCTTGTGTGATTAAAATCATTTATCATCATACTTTCAAATTCTAAATCGCGATTTTTATCAACATAATAATATTTCTCTTTAGTTTTTAAATAATCTTTAATAAGGCTTGGTATCTTTACTTTATTTTTATTACCAAGTAAAATGTCTACCCCAATTTCCTTATATTCTTCTGGTTTATTTTGACTACTACAACCAAATACCACAAGAATAGAATTAGGATTTTCTCTTTTTACTTTTCTTACAAACTTTTTACATTTACTATCAGAAGTATTGGTAACTGTACAAGTATTAACTAAAACAATATCTGCTTCCTTTAAATCATGTGTAAATAAGAAGCCTTCACTCAATAAGGCTTCTTTTAAATAATTTGATTCATAAGCATTTACTTTACAACCAAAAGTTTCAATATAAAACTTCATTAAAACCACCCTTTAATTTAAGAGTTTATTAAGTTCCTTTAAAGCATTTAAGAAAGCTTCTTCTTTTTCATAACTAATAACTCTTACTTCTTTTACTTCATCTAATTCATTTTTATTAACTAAATCATTTAAATCAACTTTTTTAACGACTAAATCATCCATTACTTCTTCTTTTTCATAATTTACAGCATATTTATTTTTCTTTTGTAATAACTCATCATAACTAATAATCGCTTTTTCTTCTTGTTCCTTTTCATATTCAAAATTACTAGAGGATTCAATATTTTCTTTTTGGAGTTTTTCTGTTAAAGCTTTTAAGTCTAAAAGTTCTCCTTCTTCATCATTAAATTCTTCTTCCTCTTTCTTTTCAGGTTCCTCGGGTTTAACCTCTTCTGCTTTTTCTACAGTTTCTTTTTTCTCATCTTCTTTTAAATCATCTTCTAAATGTTTAAATAAATCATCACTATCTAAAACATCTTTATTTATCTTTATAAAATAAACTAAAGTTACTAGTAAAATCAGTAAAGCAATGATGGCGAAGAAAAATATGATATCAACCATACTAAAAGAATTAATTAAATAAAGTATATCTTCTAATAACTTCATGTTTTCACCACCTAATTAGTTACATAACCATTTTAACACTTTATGTAAATAAAAATAAGTATCTAGCATTTGCTTTACATAAATGTTTGCAAATGTTGACACTTATTATAACACAATATTATAAAGTATTCAATTACTCTACAACAATTGATTCATAAAATCTGCTAAACTATTTTTTACACAA
This sequence comes from uncultured Bacilli bacterium, assembly GCA_947630195.1. GTDB lineage: Bacteria > Bacillota_I > Bacilli_A > RF39 > UBA660 > SIG200. The sequence goes on along the minus strand of CANRGQ010000014.1, from coordinate 850 downwards.
GAAATTCTATTTTGACAAAGTTCTTGTTTTTGGTTTTTCTTCAAAAGATGTTACTGGTAAACAGTCAGTCATTACACCTTTAGGAACCTCTATTTTTTTGCCTTTAGTATACATAAGATAATCTTCAAGATTTTCATTTATTAAAGGCAATAATTCAAAAGGTAATCCAATTTGCTCAGAAATTATTTGTTTGGTTTCATCTTTTAAATTATGATTAATTACATCATCTGTTTTTTCGTCTATAATTATTAATTTATCAATATTTGCATCATCAAAATAAGTATTATTTTTAAATTTTGTAATAACTTCTTCTTTATTAGCAAATGACCATTGTAATGTGAAAAGTTTTTCAACATCTTCTTTAGTAGTATAAAATGCTGTTGGATTGCCATAAGTTTCAACAAGCGCTAAATAAAAATCACTTAAAGCCGCTAGTTTCTCTCCTACAGTACTATTTTTTGTAACATTTCCTACACTAATTCTGAAAGCCCCATCAATATAACCGTCAAGACAATACCTTATATAAAAAGGAAGACCAGGTTGAAACATCTCGCTATAAGTACGATATTGAGAAAAATATTCACCAAAAAGATTAGTATTATCAACTCCATAAATATTTATTTTCTTTCCTAATTTATCCTTTAAAAAATGCTCAAGTTCATAACAACTTACAAATTCAAACTCAAATTTCATACACCCCTCCTAAATAATGTCGTTTATTGTAACACAATATTATCTAATAGTCAATTACTCAGTAACGATTTGGTAAGGATTCTTACTTGGACAAGAAAAAGCAATTATTATAAAGTCAGTTGCATTTACATGTCCAAAACAAGTTGCATTAAGTTGT
>CANRGQ010000013.1 GCA_947630195.1 uncultured Bacilli bacterium | reverse complement strand
AGATGAATAAGCATCTTTTTAATTGGCTAATAAAAAAGGTTGGAAAGTTCTTTTTTTAAAAACTGTCCGGAGGTAAGATTATTAGAAAAATAATTATTATCATTATAAGTAACTTCATAAGAAGATTTATTTTGAATATCTAAATTATGATTACTTGGTTTAAAGAATGCAAGAATAAGAATTACTAAACCGATGATAATTAATATAAAAGATATAATGGTTACTAATAAAGTTTTTTTCATGGTTATGTCCCTCCTTTATTTAAAAATTCTTCTAAATAAACTGCTGGAAGTCCTAAGTATTTTAAGGAAAATTTATAGATACCTTTAATGTCTTTTTTATCTACTTTATAATTATCTACTACGTTGTTATTATCACCTTTAGTTAAATAAGAATTATTAATTTTTTTAACTACGCGGTGGACAATAGTTTTATCTTTAGTTTCAAAAACAATTATGTCTTTTTCATGGACATTTTGGATATCTTTTTCATAAATTACTATATCTCCCTTTTCAAGTGTGGGATACATACTATTAGAAAGAATAACAATAGCTTCATATTTAAACATACCTAAAGTAAAAAGAGTGAGTAATATTACCATTATGATGGTAAGAAAAGATGGAAAGATATTAACTTTATGTTTTTTATTGAAAATATATTGGAATATTATAAAACATAAGCTTATTTTAATAAGACTACTGGTGCCAATTAAGTACCAATTAGTCTTAGGAAGAAAGGGAACAAAATAAATAATTAATTTATCTAATATATTTAAAATAATGGAATAGGTATAATGAAAATGAATAGTTAAATAAGTAAATAGAAAGTTGGATAAGATTAAAGGAATAACTTCGGAACAAAAATAAGTATATAAATCTCTTTTTAAATTAAGAGTGAAAAGAGTATGATAGTTAAGTTCTAAAAAAATAATTAAAAGAGTAATAATAAAGGGCTTGTTCTTTTTGTTCTTTATTAGATTATGTCTTAATAATTCAATACTAATAAGAGGAATAATACTATCTATGATGTTAGTTAAAAGATTCTTTAAGGGATTAAGAGTATAACCATAAAAAAGACCAACTGCGAGATAAAAGTTTAAAAATAATAAAGAGATTAGAATAATAAGAGGAAGATAATATTTATTTTTAAAAGTCATAATATTTTTATAATTAAGATAATTATAAATAAGATATATAAGGGATAAAAGAGGAATAATATATTTAATTAAGAGAGAATAATAAAAAAGATGAAAAATAATAAGAAAGATAATAAGAATGAGGTAAATAAAGATAGTTTTTTTCATAAATGACCTTATTTTTGAGCATAAGTAATGGTTCCGGTTAAACTTTTTGAAAGAACTTCAGGTAATTCTTCCGTGCTTTCATTATAAGTAATGGTAAGTTCTAAGGTTGTCGTATCTCCCGCATTTAAATCGGTTGGGGTTTTACTAACCGTATAACTAATGGCTTCGGAGCCGTTAGTTTCTTCATTAAAGACTAAACTTTGTAAAATGGCATCAATGGTGCCTTCATTTTGAATGGTAATAGTATAGATTACTTTATCACCAGGTTTATTTAACTTAAGGGAAAAATCAAAAGTGGTATCCGTAAAAGTGGGGGTATCAACATTTAAATCAGCGGAAGCATAAGTAACTTCGACACTCGTAATTTTGATGTTCCACTTTCCGACAATTTCGGCATTGCCTCCAATTAAGAGGTCTTCAGCAAAAGAGGAATAACCTACGCTCATAAAAAGGATAGAAATAAAACAAATGAAGATAATTAAAAAACGATTTAATTTCATAAGAATACTCCTTTCGTTTCCAAATGATGCAATATGCTATCCCACTATAATTTATGCCAAAAAAATTTCTTTAGATAGTATGTATGCCTAAAGAAAAAAATTTATGATTGTTTTTGAGTTGTAATAAATATATAATAAATATAAGAAAGGAAGATACTCATGAATAATGTAACTCTTTTACCAGCAGATCGTTATATTGTCGTAAATAAAAGCATATTATCAGATAAAGATCGGTTAGTTATAATGAGTTTATATGAACCTTTAATTGGTTCTTTAGGGGTATCTTTATATTTTACTTTATGGAATGATTTAAATATTAATAATATCATGAGTAAAGATTTAATTCATCATCATTTAATGGTGAGTTTAAAAAGTGATATTAGTAAAATAAAAATAGCAAGAGAATCACTGGAAGCCTTTGGACTTTTGAAGTGCTATGTTAAAGAGGGTAGTGTTAATGATTATTTATATGAGTTATATTCGCCTTTAACGCCAAGTGAGTTTTTTAATCATCCTATCTTAAATATAGTTCTTTATAATAATGTGGGAGAAAAAGAATATAATGAACTTAAAAATTTATATAAAATGCCCAAGATTGATTTAAAAGAATATACAGAAATTACCAAAAAGATTGATGAAGTATATGATACTTCGAAGTTTAATTTAAATACCGATTTAGTTGATGTCCATAAAAATAGTATTGTCTCATCTTCCAGGATTAATTATGATGAGATAATATCAAGTATTCCTAAGGGTTTAATTAGTGAGAAAACATTTAATAAAAAGACGAGAGAATTAATTGATAATTTAGCTTTTATTTATAATATTGATACTTTAAAAATGATTGAACTTATAAGAGGCTGTTTAAATGAATATGGGGCCATTGATAAAAATGGGTTAAGAATATTAGCCCGGAAAGATTATCAATTTAAAACAGGATCTTTGCCTACTTTAGTTTATCGTACGCAACCCGATTATTTAAAAAATCCTCTCGGAGATAATTCTAAAAGAGGAAGAATCATTGCGGTCTTTGAAAATACTTCTCCTTATGATTTTTTAAGACATAAATATCATAATGTGAAACCCACGGGAAGAGATTTAAAACTTTTAGAGCATCTTATTATTGATTTAGAACTACCCCCTGCCGTTGTGAATGTCTTAATTGATTATGTCTTAAGAAAAAATAATAATAAACTTACCTCGGCTTATGTAGAAACGATTGCTTCCCAATGGAAAAGGGCTAATTTAAAAACGGCGAAAGAAGCGATGGAATTTGCCGAAAAAGAACATCAAAGAAGTTTGAAAAAAATACCCCAAAGTGTTAAGAATACCGAAGTTGTTAAAACCCCAATTTGGTTTAATCAAAAAATTGAAGATGAAAGTTTAAATGCGGAAGAGGAAGCCGAATTAAAAGATTTATTGAAGGAGTTTAATTAAGATGGAAATAAAAGTCGATACTAAAAAAGTTAGTAAAAATCAAGAAAAAGAATATTTAAAAGCGATGCAAGATGAAAAGTTTAAAGGTTTAGTGAAAAAAATAAAAATAAGTGAAGAAGAAGCTAAGAAAAATGTTGTCAAATTAAATGATACTTTAGAAGAACTTTCGCATTGTCAAAAATGTAAGGGTTTATATGAATGCCAAAATAAAGTAAATGGCTATGTGTATTTTCCTATCGTGAATGAAAGTAGCTTGTCTTTTACTTATAGGCCTTGTAAATATCAAAAAGAGGCGCAAAAGGAAATAAACAATAAAAATACAAGTGAAAAATTAATTGAAAATGCGCGGTTAAAAGATATCAAAATTACCAAAAACAGAACCGAAGTCATTAAATGGATAAAAAACTTTTATGATAATTATAATCCCTATGGCTTTAATAAAGGACTTTACTTACATGGTAATTTTGGAACGGGTAAAACTTTTTTAATCGCCGCTTTATTAAATGAAATTAAACTTAAATATAAAGTAAGAGTGGAGATTGTCTATGTTCCGGAACTTTTACGCAAATTAAAAGAAAACTTAAATGCGGTAGGAGATAATCTTAATGTTTTAGAAAACGCTGATATCCTTCTTCTAGATGACATTGGAGCTGAAAAAGTAACCGAGTGGGGCCGGGATGAAATAATTGGGACTATCTTGCAAACAAGGATGAATAAAGGCTTAACGACGTTCTTTACATCTAATTTAAATATGGATGAGTTAATGCAAACTTTAAGTTTAACTAAAGAAAGAGAAGATGCGGTTAAAGCGAAAAGAATTATGGAAAGAATTAAATATTTAACTTATGATATTGAACTTCTTGGAAATAACTACCGGGAAGAAAAAGAAAAATGATGAGAAAAAATAATCTCATCATTTATTTTTGAAGTGGATTTAAAGGAGGTATTATACATTCTTAAAAAAGAATAAAATAGAAATTGGGTGGTTTCTATATAAAATAAAAGGGTTGTATTAAAAGGGATAAGTACCCATAAATCCACTTCGAGGACGTATTATAGCACTTCGAAAGCGCAAAATTTGTCAAACGGTGTCGACCGGAGCAATTTTTTTAAAATTTTTCAAAAAATTAAACAAAAGTTCGATTTTCTCTTGACATTCAAAAAAAACTAGAGTAAAATTTAGTTATCAGAGAGTGTAGAGGAGAAATAATGAAAGCAAAAGAAAAAGATTCAAAAAATACGGATAAAGCTTTAGAACAAGTTTTAAAAGATATTGAAAAGCAATTCGGAGCCGGAGCCATTATGAAATTAGGTGGCGATGAACACATTAAAATTGATGTTACTTCATCAGGTTCCATTGCTTTAGACATTGCTTTAGGAGTTGGTGGTTTTCCTAAAGGAAGAATAATTGAAATTTATGGACCTGAATCATCAGGTAAAACTACCATTGCCCTTCAAGCGATAGCGGAAGCGCAAAAAGCCGGAGGAAGAGCAGCCTTTATTGATGCAGAACATGCTTTAGATCCAGTTTATGCTAAAAGTTTAGGAGTTAATATTGATGAACTTTTAGTAAGTCAACCAGATACTGGAGAACAAGCCTTAGAAATTTGTGATGCCTTAGTTAAAAGTGAAGCTATTGATTTAGTTGTTATTGATTCAGTTGCGGCTTTAGTACCCCAAGCAGAAATTGATGGCGAGATGGGTGATAGTCATGTTGGTCTTCAAGCAAGACTTATGTCTCAAGCCCTAAGGAAATTATCTGGTACTTTAAACAAAACAAATACTACCGCCATATTTATTAACCAATTAAGAGAAAAAGTGGGAGTGTTATTTGGTAATCCCGAAACTACTCCGGGTGGAAGAGCCTTAAAGTTCTACTCAACAGTAAGACTTGATATAAGAAGAGGAGAACAAATTAAACAAGGCGACCAAGTTGTAGGTAACAGAACCAATATTAAAGTCGTTAAAAACAAAGTAGCACCACCATTTAAAACAGCCGGTGTTGATATCATGTATGGTGAAGGAATTAGCCATGAAGGAGAACTTGTCGATATTGGTAGTGAAATAGGTATCATTGAAAAAAGTGGTGCTTGGTATGCTTATAAAGAAGAAAAGATTGGCCAAGGAAAAGAGAATGTTAAAATGTTCTTAAGAGAAAATCCGGATATTGCTAAAGAAATTGAAGATAAAATTTATGAACATTATGGGTTTAATAAACCAGAAGAAAAAGAAGATGAAGAATAATCTTCTTTTTAAAAAAAGTTCCAAAATACAATTGTTCGTAACAGTTAAAAACCTACTAAAAACAAGTGAGAAATGAATTGTCCGAAAAAATCGGACATTTAAAGTTAAGTGATAAAAAAACCAGATGGTGACAATTTGTCACCGGTTGAAATTTGAAACTTGCAAATGCACCACAATTAAAGGTTAAAGAAATAGAAAATATTAATTAAAAATAAAATAAATTTAAATAATAGTTATTTATTAAACTTTTTGCCTTGATAAAATGACCATTTAAGATTATAATTAGATTATGGATAATTATAATTATATTTATTATATTTTATAAATTTTCTGTAAAAAAATTAGAAATGGAGTGAGAGAATGGATAATATAGCCGTTATCATCTTATTTCTATTTCTTGGAATAGCTATTGGAGCCGCATTAGTTTTTTTAGTTAATCATTTCAAAGGGGTAAGTGCCGAAAGAAATGCTAATAAACTACTAGAAGATGCTAAAAAAGAGGCTGATAAACATAAGAGAGATTCTCTTTTAGAGTTAAAAGAAGAATCATATAAATTAAAACAACAAACTAATGAAGAAATTAAAGAAAGAAAAAAAGAAATTAAAGAAAGTGAAGATCGCCTTATCAGTAGAGAAAACAACTTAGATAAAAGAGAAGAAATGTTACAAAAGAAAGATATGGCTTTAGAAGAAAAAGAAAACAATTTATTAGTTAGAAGTCAAAGTTTACAAGAAAAAGAAGATAAGATGGACAAAATCCTAAAAGAAGAAGTTGAAGAACTAGAAAAAATTTCTGGTTTAAGCAAAGAAAAAGCCCATGATTTAATTATGGCTAGAGTTGAATCAGATATGGCTTTAGAAATCTCTGAGTATATTAGAGATGAAGAAGAAAAGGCAAAAATAACTGCCAATGACAAAGCAAAACAACTTATTGTTAACAGTATGGAACGTTATGCTGATGATGTAGTTGGAGTGCAAACTGTCTCAACTATTGATTTACCAAATGATGAAATGAAAGGAAGACTAATCGGAAGAGAAGGAAGAAATATAAGAACCTTTGAATCCGTAACTGGTGTTGATTTAATTATTGATGATACTCCAGAGGCTATCGTTATATCTTCCTTTGATCCATTAAGAAGAGAAATTGCGAAACAAACAATTGAAACTTTAATTAAAGATGGTCGTATTCATCCAAGTAGAATCGAAGAAGTCTATGATAAGACTTGCAGAGATATTAATAATAAAATTACTGAACTTGGTAATAAAGCAATTACGGATTTAGGCATTGCAAAAATGGATGTTGAATTAATTAACTTAGTTGGTAAACTTAATTTTAGAACTAGTTATGGGCAAAATGCCTTACAACATTCTATTGAAGTTGCTAACCTTTGTGGTTTAATGGCTTCCGAGTTAGGTGAAAATATTACCCTTGCTAAAAGAGCCGGTTTACTTCATGATATTGGCAAAGCCATTGATTTTGAAGTAGAAGGTAGCCATGTGGAAATTGGGGAACAAATTGCGAAAAAATATCATGAAAACGAAGTAGTAATTGATGCCATTACATCTCATCATGGAGATAGAGACCCTAAATCAATTATTGCGGTTTTAGTTAGTGTTGCGGATACTTTATCTGCTGCAAGACCTGGAGCTCGTAATGACTCAGTGGAAAATTACATTAAGCGTCTAGAACAATTAGAAGAAATAGGAAATTCTTTTGAAGGTGTCGAAAAAGCTTATGCAATGCAAGCTGGAAGAGAAATAAGAGTTATGGTTAAACCAGGTGAAATTGATGATGCTGATAGTTATCGGATAGCTAGAGAAATGAAAGAAAAAATCGAAGAAGAAATGCAATATCCAGGAACTATCAAAGTTACAGTTATAAGAGAAACAAGAGCACAAGAAGAAGCCAAATAAGGCTTCTTTTTTAACAAAAAAACCCTTAAAGGGTTTAATCTTCTTTTTTATTAACTTCCATTATAACAGGAAGGATTATTGGTCTTCTTCCAGTAAGTTCATTAATGTAAGGTAATAATTCTAAAATAATTTGATTTTTTAAATCGGTATAATTATATAAAGATGTCTTTAAGAAATTATTAACTATTTCGCCAATTTTATGTTCAATTTTATTCATTAGTTCTTGATTTTCATTAACTAAGACAAAGCCTCTGGCGGTAACATTTGGTTTAATTAATAATTTTCTAGTTAAAGTATTTATATTTAAAATAGTAATTAAAATACCATCTTGACTCATTAATTTACGGTCTTTAATAACCACACTTCCAACATCACCAACTCTAGAGCCATCAACGTAGACATCTCCAGATGGAACAGTTCCTCCTCTTGTAACAACGCCATCTTTTAGAAGTAAGACATCACCATTACTACATATGAAAGTGTTTTCTTCTGGTATATCACATAGTTTGGCAATATTAGCATGTTGTTTTAACATTCTAAATTCGCCATGCATTGGCATAAAGTATTTTGGTTTAATAATTCTTAGCATCCATTTTAATTCTTCTAATTTAGCATGTCCCGAAGTATGAATATCACTAAATTCGGAATTAGTAAATACTTTAACGCCTTTTAAGTAAATCTTATTAATAATTCTATTAATACTTTCGGCATTACCAGGAATTGGACTAGATGAGAAAATAACTAAATCATCGGGGAGCAAAGATATTTGCTTATGAGTTCCATTAGCAATTCTAGATAGAGCTGCAAGTGGTTCCCCTTGACTTCCGGTACATAAAATACAAATTTCATTTCTTTTTAAACTTTTCGCCCCATTATTATCAATAAAAATAGATTTATCGGAAATTAAATGGTTGTTTAAGGCTAGTTCAATTGAGGCTTCCATACTTCTTCCAAAGACAATTATTTTCCGGTTGTATTTTTTACAAGTTTCCACAATATGTTTAACTCTGTAGATATTTGAGGCAAATGTCGCAATGATAACTCTTCCGACATGACGCCCAATGATATCATTTAAAGTTTCATCAACAACAGATTCACTATTGGAAAATCCCGTGGATAGAGCATTGGTGGAATCACTTAAAAGTAAAGTAACTCCTTTTTTCCCAAGTTCGGCCATTTTATGAATGTCTGCCATGGGTCCAATTGGGGTTAAGTCAAATTTAAAATCACCCGTTTCAAATATTACCCCGTTTGGTGTATGTACTACTACCGCATAACTATCGGGAATAGAGTGGGTAGTATTCACAAATTCCACTTCAAAATGTTTAAATTTAACCACTAAATCTTTGGTAATTATTTCTAAATTTGAATAATTAATGCCTCTTTCTTCTAACTTTTTAACAATTAAATCATTAGCAATCTTAGGGGCATAAATAACCGGGATTTTTACTTGATTAAGTAAAAATGGAATTCCTCCAATATGGTCTTCATGTCCATGGGTTATAAATAAGGCTTTTATTTTACTTTCGTTTTGTTTTAAATAAGTAATGTCTTGAATAACATAATCAACGCCTAGTAAACCAACTTCCGGAAACATTACCCCCGCATCAATTATAATTATCTCATCATCATGTGTAATAACATACATATTTTTTCCGACTTCACCAAGACCGCCTAAACTAACGATGGAAGTCGCTATATTTTCTTTCATAATTTCCCTCTTTCTTAAAATAAAAAAGTTCTTTAACTGCTAATAATTATACCCTAATTTAAGAAAAATGTCTACTATTTATGTAAAAACAGTTTTAAATAATGTCAAATTTTGATATGATTAAAGAGGTGATATTTATGGGTTTATTTAATAAATTAAAAAATTTAGTTAGTAAAAAAGAAGAAGTAGTAGATAAAGAAGAAAAAGAAGAAATAAAAAATTATGAAGAAGGTTTAAAAAAGACGAGAGAAGAATTTGTTTCCAAATTAAATATTTTAGGAATTAAATATACCAAAGTATCGGAAGAGTATTTTGAAGAATTAGAAAGTATTTTAATTATGGCCGATATTGGGGTTAATACGGTTATGAAATTTATGGATAAGCTAAGAGATAGAGTTAAACATGAAAATATCACGGATACTGCTTATTTAAAAGAAGTTATTGTGGATGAGTTATTAATAATATATGTGGAAGGTGAAAGTTTATCCGATAAAATTAAAATGAATGACAATGGGCCAACGGTTATTTTAATGGTCGGAGTAAATGGAGTTGGTAAAACAACTACTATTGCGAAACTTGCTCATAAATATGTAACGGAAGGCAAAAAAGTGATGCTAATTGCGGGCGATACCTTTAGAGCAGGAGCTGTTAATCAACTAGAAATTTGGGCAAAAAGAACTAACTCTTTATTCTATGGGAAAGAGGGAAGTGACCCCGCTAGTGTTATTTATGATGGACTAGTGGAAGCCAAAGAAAAAGATGTGGATATTGTTTTAATTGATACGGCGGGAAGACTTCAAAACAAAGTTAATTTGATGAAAGAACTTGAGAAAATTAATAAAGTTATTAGTACCCATATAGAAGGGGCTCCACAAGAAACATTACTTGTAATTGATGCCGCGACAGGGCAAAATGGTATAATGCAAGCTAAAGCCTTCAAAGAAATTACGAATATTACAGGAATCGTTTTAACTAAATTAGATGGTACTGCTAAAGGGGGAATTGTTTTAGCCATTAAAGAAGAAGTTAATTTACCAGTTAAATTCATTGGTTTAGGAGAAAAAATGACCGATTTAAAACCATTTGATATTGAAAATTATATATATGGTTTATTTAAGGATATGGTATAATGGAAAAGTTTTTATATTATAATGCTTTATATTTAATATATAAAGATTTACTAAATGATAATAATAAAGAAGTATTTGATAATTACTATGGTAATGATATGACCATGCAAGAAATTGCCGATTTAAAACATATTTCTAAATCAAGAGTAGGAGTTATTATTAAAAATGTGGAGAATAAATTAGATAAATATGAAAGTGCTTTAAAAATATTTGAAAAGAATGAAAAATTAAATAATTTACTAAAATTAGAGGATATTAATAAAGTAAAAAAAGGTATCGAAGAAATACTAAAAGGAGAATAGTTATGTTTGAATATATGGGAGATAGATTAAGTAAGGCTATTAAAAATATTAGAGGTTTAGGTAAAATAACTGAAGATAATATTAATGATGCCATGAAGGAAATTCGTCTTGCTTTACTGGAAGCTGATGTTAACTATATGGTTGTTAAAGAGTTTGTGGCCTCTGTTAAAGAAAAAGCTTTAGGTATGGAAGTTGAAAAAAGCCTAAAGCCAGATGAAGTATTTATAAAAATTGTCAAAGATGAATTAGTATCATTACTTGGAGGAGATTATGTTCCTCTAGATACTAAGGAAAAATTTGAAGTTATTATGTTATGTGGTCTACAAGGTAGTGGAAAAACTACAACAGCAGGTAAACTTGCTAATCTTTTAAGAAAAAAATATAACCGGAAGCCTCTTTTAATTGCGGGGGATATTTATCGTCCGGCAGCGATAAAACAACTTGAAGATATTGCGTCCTCTTTAAACATACCTATCTTTAAAGAAGATAAAAAAGATGTTTTAGAAATTGTTAATGATGGGATAAATTATGCGAAAGAGAATAACTTAGATTATGTTATTGTAGACACAGCTGGTCGTTTGCAAATTGATGAAGAATTAATGGAAGAATTAAAAAATATTTCATCAAATGTTAAATTAAATGAAATAATTTTAGTTATTGATGCCATGATGGGACAAGATGCCATTAATGTTATTACGGGATTTAATGATGCTTTAAGTTTAACAGGATGCATTTTAACGAAAATGGATGGTGATACCAAAGGTGGAGTAGCCCTATCTTTAAGGCATCTTACCAATGTCCCAATTAAATTTGTTGGAGACTCCGAAAAAATGGATGGTTTAAGTGAATTCTATCCGGAAAGAATGGCGGAAAGAATTTTAGATATGGGCGACATCCTATCGATTGCGGAAAAAGTTGAAGGAATAGTTTCCGAAGATGAAGCTAAAGAACAAGCCAGGAAAATGCAAAAAGGAACATTTGACTTAGAAGATTTCTTAACGACATTTAAACAAATAAGAAGATTAGGACCTTTAGAAAATATTATTAAAATGCTTCCGCAAGCAAGAAGTATGGGTTTAAATAATATTTCGATTGATCCTAAAGATATGGCTCACATTGAAGCCATCATATTATCTATGACCCCATATGAAAGAAGACATCCTGAAGTTTTAAAAGCTACGAGAAAACAAAGAATTGCTAAAGGAAGTGGTCGGAGTGTTGAAGAAGTTAATCGTCTTTTAAAGCAATTTGAAATGATGAAGAATATGATGAAAAGTATGAGTAATGGAAAAATGAAAATGCCATTTTAGGATTGACTTTTTAATATTTAACGATTAAAATACTAACTCACGCAAAGGAAGTGAAATTGTGATATCTAATGAAGAAGCTGTAGCTTTTCTAATGTTATTTGGAAGAAGTGAAGCAAAAGCTAGAAAAATACTTGCAAGTCCTTCAGGAGTTAATTATAAAAGTATAATTGAAGAATTTGTAAATAATGTAAGAGTAAAGAAGAATGATCCAACTTTAGATGTTTTAACTTATTTACAAAATAATCCTAAGGAAATTAAAAGAAAACCATTTTAAGCTATAATTATTGACAATTAAATATTCCTAGATTAAAATATGTTCCTCGAAGGGAGAAGTTATATATGGCAGGAAAAGAACTTACTAATGAAGAATTAAAGGAATATTTAATTGCATTAGGAAGAAGCGAAGAAGAGGCGATAGAAATGGTTAATAGTCCAGCTTGTTTTGCTTATAAAGATCAAGTTATTAATTATATTAATTCTATTCGTAATATTATGAATGATCCTCAATATGATGTTTTAGCACATCTTCATTATGAAAATAAGCAACAAGGAAGAAATCGTTAAGATAGGCCTTGCATAAAATAGCAAGATATGGTATATTATTAATGAACACGAAAGTGTTTTTTAATTGAAAAAATTTTTAGGAGGTTAAAATGGCTAAAGAAGTTAAAGCAAAAAAAGATGCAAAAGAAAAAAAGGAAAAAGATGTAAAAAAAGTTAAAAAGACAGAAAGTAAAAAAGTAGACAAAAAGAAGAAAACAGAAAAGGTAAAAAAAGAAAGTTTAGCTAAAGGCATTAAAAAAGAAATGAAACTAGTTAAATGGCCTACAGCTAAAGAAATCTTAAAATATACTATTGCGACTGTTGTTTTTTGTGTTGTTTTAGTGGCATTCTTTGAAGTTTTAAATTTAATACTAGCATTTATAAAGGGGTTGTTTAATTAATGGAAAAAGAATGGTATGTAGTTAATACTTATTCCGGACACGAAAGTAAAGTTAAAGAAAAATTAGAGGCTAAAATAGAATCTATGGGAATGCAAGATTATATTTTCCGTATTGTTATTCCCGAAACTAAAGAAGTAGAAGTTAAAGATGGTGTCAAGAAAGAAAAAGTTAAAAAAATGTTTCCCGGCTACATTTTAGTGGAAATGATTATGTCTGATGAAGCTTGGTATATCGTGAGAAATACCCCAGGAGTTACCGGATTTATTGGTTCTAGTGGTAAAGGGGCTAAACCAACCCCATTACTTCCTCAAGAAATTGACCGTATTTTAGTTAATATGGGTATGAGTAGAGTTAATGTGGAAGATGACCTACATGTTGGTGATTCTGTAAGTATTGTTGATGGACCATTCAAAGGAATGATGGGTAAAGTTGATAATATTGATACCGAAAATAATCGTCTTAACATCATTATTGACTTATTTGGTCAAGAAACAAGTGTTGATGTTGAATTATTCCAAGTTAGTAAAAATTAATTTACTAACTTTTTTCTTTTTACAAAAGGAATAAAAAAGTTTATAATTAAGTAAGAAAGCAGTGATAAAGTGATAATAGGTAGTCATGTTAGATTTGGAAGCGCCCAAATATTAGGAAGCTTAAAAGAGTCTTTAAGTTATGGAGCCAATGCCTTTATGTTATATACCGGGGCTCCCCAAAATACTTTTAGAAGTAAAATAGATAATAATTTAACGAGTGAGGCCAAAAAATTAATGCAAGAAAATAATATCAGTATGGATAATGTTATTTGTCATGCTCCTTATATTGTTAATTTAGCCAATAAAGAAAAAGAAGATGCTTGGAATTTTTCGATTAGTTTTTTAAAAAATGAAATTAAAAGATGTGAAGAATTAGGGATTAAATATATTGTTTTACATCCCGGAAGTAGTGTGAAATATACCACTGAAGAAGGGATAAATAATATAATTGAGGCTTTAAATTACATTATTAGTGATGATGATAAATGTATGATTATTTTAGAAACGATGGCGGGGAAAGGTAGCGAATGTGGAAAAACGATTGAAGAAGTTAAAACCATTTTAGATGGTGTTAAATCTTCCAATATTGGTGTTTGTCTTGACACTTGCCATTTAAATGATGCCGGTTATGATATGAGCAATTTTGATTTGTTTTTAGATAGTTTTGCCAAAATTATCCCTTTAGATAAAATAAAATGTATTCATGTAAATGATAGTAAAAATGAAAGAGGGGCGCATAAAGATCGCCATGCTAACATTGGGTATGGCACCATTGGTTTTGAAAATCTTTTAAAAATAATAAATAATGAAAAATTAAAAGATGTTCCTAAAATTTTAGAAACACCGTATATAAGTAAAAATGATAATGAAAAAGAATTAGTTTATCCTCCTTATAAACAAGAAATTGCAATGATTAAAAGTGGGGAATTTAATCCTAATTTAATTGAAGAGGTAAGAGAATATTATAAATAACGACTGTAAAGGGAACTATATTCTTCATAAACTTTAACGATTTTGTTAAAGTTTTCTTTTGTGTAATGATTTTGATAACGATTTATATCAAAAAGACGAGGATTTTTTAAAGCCTCTAGGGCATTCTTTTTTAAAAATTCATAAGTAAAGTCCAGTTCACTTTCCGATAAAGTAATATTTTTAGAAATGGCAAAATTATTCACATCTTCTTTAGTTATTTTACTTATATATCTTTCTATTATATTAAACATAATTATTCACCTGTTATATTTTATGTATTTATTTAAAAATGAATACATTATATCTTGTTTACCATACTAATAATGGTGGATTTTATGAAAAAATATTTAGGAATAACAATTATCTTTTTAATTCTTTTAGGAAGAATGGTTTATTTAAATTTAAATAATCATGAAGAAAGTGTAAAAAAATTGGAAGATAAAACCATAAATTATGTTTATGGGGAAAGTGCTCCAAGAGGAAGAATTTTAGATCGGAATGGCAAAATTTTAGTGGATAACATGGGAGTTAAAACTTTATTTTATACCAAATTAAAAGGTGTAACTGTCCAAAAAGAATTAGAAATAGCTAAAGAACTTGCTAGTATTATTGATATATCCATTAATGAAAATGTCTTAAAGAAATATTGGTTACTTACCCATAATAACGGAGATGATTTAATAACTGAAGAAGAGTACGAAAAGTTAAAGATGCGCAAAATTACCAGTAAAGATATTGAAAATTTAAAATTAGAAAGAGTAAAAGATGAAGATATTAATAATTTAGAGGAAATAGAGAAGAAGACCGCGACTATCTATGATTTAATGAATAAAGGTTATTCTTATGCTAAAAAGATAATTTCTAAAAATATCAGTGATTTAGAATATAGTACTTTAGTGGATAAAAATATTGAAGGGGTAAGTACGGAACTTACTTGGGAAAGAGTCTATAATTACGGGGATACCTTAAAAGATTTATTTGGTTCTATTGGGAGAATCCCTGAAGAAGAAAAAGAAGAATATTTAAAAAAAGGGTATAATTTAAATGATATAGTCGGTTTAAGTTATTTAGAAAAAGAATATGAAGATTATTTAAAAGGGGAAAAAGAATTATATGAAGTTAATAGCGATAATACATTAAAAGTGATAAAAGAAGCTAAGAATGGGAATGATTTAGTCTTATCGATTGATATCGACGTTGAACTTAAATTAGAAAGTATTTTAAGAGAAAATATTATTTTGGGTAAAAAAAGAAAGAATACTGATTATTTTAGTGAAAGTTATAGTATTGTGGGAGATCCCAATACGGGCGAAATTATTGCTTTAAGTGGGCAAAAGTTAATCTCTTTAGAAGATGAAACTTTTAAAAGTGTGAACACTAATTTAATTAATTCTTCTTTTACGGTGGGTAGTGTCGTTAAAATGGCGACGATTAGTACGGGTTATAAATATGGGGTTATTGATATTGGCACTAGTGTGCAAGATGGGTGTATAAAACTACATCAAGTACCCATTAAATGTAGTTATAAAAATTTAGGTAAAGTTAATGATTTAACAGCGATAAGTAAAAGTAGTAATTATTATCAATTTAAAATAGCGATAGGTCTTACCAATCAAGAATATAAATATAATATGACTTTAAATACAAGTGAAAATGATTTTAATAAATTCCGGGATATGTATAAAGAATATGGTTTAGGAAATCTAACGGGAATTGATTTACCTAACGAAAAAACAGGTATTAAAGGGGCTTTAACCTCGAGTGATTTACTTCTTAATTTAAGTATTGGCCAATATGACACTTATACCCCAATGGAATTATTCCAATATGTTAATACGATTGCCAGTAGTGGGACAAGAAGAAAACCGCAGTTAATGAAAGAAATTAAAAATGCCAATGCTACTATTTTCCAAAATGATTATACCGTTTTAAATAATGTTAGTCTAGATAATGTTTATTTAGAAAGATTAAAAGAAGCGATGCATTTAGCTACCACTAGTGGGACAGCGAGAAGTTATATTAAAAGTGAATATAATCCGGCGGGTAAAACAGGAACAAGTGAAACATTTATCGATACGAATAACGATGGCGTGATGGATACCAAAACAACTTCCATTGCCTTTGTGGGCTTTGCTCCTTATGATAATCCCAAGTATAGTGTCGTAGTTTTAGCCCCCAATATTTATGTTTCGAAAGAATATAATTATAGTAAAGTATATATAACTCGCTATATTTCGCAAAGTATTATGAACTTTCTATTTGAAAAAGAGTAAAAATTTGGTATAATATGGTGGTTAGGTGAGGAGGTCTCTATTATGGCTAAGAATGAAAACCGTAATTATGTTACTATGCGTTGTACTGAATGCGGTATGGAATTACGTCCAACAAGTAAAAATAAAAAGAACAATCCTGAACGTTTAGAAGTTAAAAAATATTGTCCTAAATGTCGTAAAAACGTTGTTGCAAAAGAAAAGAAATAATTTAGAAAAGAGGAGTTTAAATGAACATTAATATTAATGATATCAAAAACGGTATGACTGTTATTATTGATGGTAACTTATGTTTAATTCAAGAATTCCAACATGTAAAACCAGGTAAAGGCCCTGCTTTTGTTAGAATTAAATTAAAAAATTTAAGAACTGGTTCTATTGTGGAACAAACATTTAATACCAACATTAAAATAACGAGAGCGCATATCGATAAAAGTAAAGTTCAATATTTATATGCTAGTGGTGATGACTTAGTATTTATGAATAATGAAACTTATGAACAAATCGAAGTACCTAAAAAGATTCTAGGAGACGATGCCGATTTTATTAAAGAAGGCATTGATATTTCTATCGATTTCTATGAAGGTGAAATAATTGGTATTACTTTACCAGAAAAAATTGAGTATGAAGTAGTGGAGACTACGGAAGCTGTTAAAGGAAATACAGCCACGAATGCCCAAAAAGATGCAAAACTTGAAACTGGTAAAGTTATAAAGGTGCCTTTATTTATTAATGAAGGTGAAAAAATCTTAGTTACTACTAAAGATGGAAAATATGCGGGAAGAGCCTAATTGGTTCTTTTTTTCATTACATAATATTGACAAAATAAATAATTAATACTATAATAAAATTACTTAGTAAAGATAATATATTTAGTAGTCATAGTTAGTAGTTATTATGTATTATAGTAATGTTGCTATGTGTGAAAGATATATTTAATTAGTAAATAAATTATGTAATAATAATCTTATCTACGCTAAGTAAAGACAATTGTTTTAAGAGAAAGAAAACTCTAAAGATAAGCTATCTGCACTAAATACTGATAATATTTAGTTAATATTTAAAATTATGGAGAGTAATTTTAAATTACGCGGAGAAGTTATTTAAACTAAGGTAACTATTTTATCAGAATAGTTATTTTTTTTTAAGATTAATGTTACAAGTGTGTTAATAAAAAATTAAAATATCTTTTCTAAAAAATATTTTATGATATACTTAAAGAAGGGATATTTATGAAGAAGTATATTTTATCAAGTATTTTATTTATAACTTTAGTCATTCTCACTTATTTTTTTGTATTAAGAGGATGTGATTTTAATTTGCTTGTTGCCTCCTTTAGAAATACTAACTCTCTTTTTGTGTTTTTAACATTTTTATGTATGGTGGGATATGTCTTTATTGGAAGTTTCTTTTTAAAAAGGATTTTACATCATTTTAAATATAATGTTAAATTTTTTGATGCTTTAGGTTTTATGTTTACAGAGGTTTATTTTTCCTCTATTACGCCAAGTTATATTGGGGGTCAACCTATTCAAATGCTCGAAATGAAAAAAGATAATGTTCCTTATGAAGTAAGTAGTGTGGTTGTTTTATTTAATTCGATGATGAATAGAATTGCTTTGTTAATTGTGGCCACTATTTTATTTATTTTCTATGGTGGAACTGTTTTAACTTTAAATACTTTTTATCAAGTTTTAGTGTGTTTAGGTTATGGAACGGCCATCTTTGTGTCTTTCTTTTTTGCGGGAGCCATCTATTCTAAAAAAATGAGTAATTTGTTTTTAAAAATAGCGAATTTTCTTATTGATCATATTAAATTTATAAAAAATAAAGAAGAATTAAAAGAAAAATTAAGTAAAGCTTTATTAAATTATCAAAAGTGTGCTTTTTTAACAAAAGAAAATAAAATGATTTTAGTAGAGTCCCTTCTTTTAATGATTGCGCAAAGAATTTTATTTTTACTTGCGAGTTACACCGTTTATAGAGCCTTTGGTCTAAATGAACATTCTGTCTTTGTCGTTATGGCTTTTCAAGTTTGTGTTTGTTTTGGTAGTGATTTAATGCCAACTCCGGGAGGCGTTATGGTTAATGAAGGATTAACTTTAGTCGTTAATGAAATCCTTTATGGAAGTACTCTTGCCCTGTCTGGAATGCTTATGCTTAGATGTTTTAATTTCTATTTCTTAGTTATAATAAGTGCCATTTTCTACTGTCTATTTCGGTTTCCGAAAAAAAGAGTTGCTACTGAAAAAATAAGTGTTCCGTCAAAAAATGTCTAAGGAAAGTTGAAAAGCCTAACTTTCTTGTGATACAATTAAAATGGTGAATAAAAGATATGGCAAAATATGATGAAACATCAATCAAAATTTTAGAAGGATTAGAAGCGGTTAGAAAAAGACCGGGAATGTATATTGGAAGTACGGATAAAAGAGGACTTCATCATTTAATATGGGAAATTGTTGATAACTCAATTGATGAGATTATCAATGGTTATGGTGATTATATAAAAATAGTTTTACATAAAGATGGTTCCGTTACCATTGCGGATAATGGAAGAGGGGTTCCTATTGGAATGCATGAAAGTGGAAAGTCTACTCCTGAGGTTATCTATACCATTTTACACGCTGGTGGTAAATTTGAAGAAGGAAACTACAAAGTAAGTGGGGGACTTCACGGTGTTGGAGCTTCTGTTGTTAATGCTTTAAGTGAGAGAATGGATGTTTTAATTTATCGTGATGGTAAAATTTCTAACATTCGTTTTAAAGATGGAGGCGTAGTTGAAGAAGAATTAAAAACGGTGGGAACTACAAATAAAACCGGGACTGTTGTTACTTTCTTACCAGATTATAGTATCTTTAAAAATTGTAATTTTTCGTATACGACAATTTGTGAAAGAATGCAAGAAAGTGCTTTCTTAATTCCGAATGTTACAATTGAAGTTATTGATGAAGATAGTAAAAGAGAAGTTAAGTACCATTACGAAGCTGGCCTTACAAATTTTGTGGAATATATGAATGAAGGCAAAAATACTTTACATAAAGTCTTAAACTTTAGTGGAACGAAAAATAATATTGAAGTAAATATTGCGATGCAATACACGGATACTTATAATGAAAATATTATTTCCTTCGTAAATAATGTTAAAACTAGTGATGGTGGTACACACGAGGTCGGATTTAAAACAGGTATTACCAAAGCATTCAATGATTATGTTAAAATGAATAATTTATTTAAGGGAAAAGATAATACTTTCGATGGTAGTGATGTAAGAGAAGGTTTAAGTGTTGTTATTAATTTAAGAATACCTGAAGGATTATTACAATTTGAAGGGCAAACTAAAGGAAAATTAGGTACTCCAGAAGCAAGAAGCATCACCGAAAGTGTAACTTATGAAAATATTAAATTCTTTTTAGAAGAAAATAAAGATATTGCTTTAAATATAGTCGATAAAGCCTCTAGAAGTAAAGTAGCCAGAGAAGCCGCAAGAAAAGCAAGAGAAGATGCCAGAAATGGTAAGGGTAAAAATAAAGTTGAAAAGATATTATCCGGAAAACTTGCGCAAGCCACGAGTAAAAATCCGAAGATAAATGAATTATTCTTAGTAGAAGGAGATTCAGCAGGTGGTAGTGCGAAAAGCGGTAGGGATCGTAAATTCCAAGCTATTTTACCTTTAAGAGGAAAAGTAATTAATGCCGAAAAAAGTAGTGAAGCCGAAATATTAAAAAACGAAGAAATAAATACGATTATTCATACTATTGGAGCTGGTCTTGGTAGTGATTTTGTGGCAGAAGATTCTAATTATGATAAAGTAATTATTATGACCGATGCCGATGTTGATGGTTCGCATATTCAAATATTGTTACTGACTTTCTTTTATCGTTTTATGCGTCCTTTAATTGAGGCAGGTAAACTTTATATTGCGAAACCTCCTTTATATAAGATTGATTATGGTAAGAAACATTTCTATGCTTATAGTGATGATGAGAGATTTAAAATTGTGAGTGAAAACCCAGGTAAACCAGATATATCAAGAAATAAAGGTTTAGGGGAAATGAACCCGGATGAACTTTGGGATACGACGATGAATCCCGATACAAGAACTTTAGTAAGAGTAAATATTTATGATGCCTCTTTAGCGGAAAAAAGAGTTAATGTTTTAATGGGCGATAAAGTTGAACCTCGTAAAGAGTGGATTGAAGAAAATATCATCTTTACTATGGAAGATGATTATCGGGTAGAGGGGTAGTTTATGGAAGATGTTTTAAAAAGAATTGAAGATTATGCTTTAGAAGAAATAATGGGCGAAGCCTTTTCTTCTTATGCGAAAGAAATTATTCAAGATCGTGCCATACCTGATGTTCGGGATGGCCTTAAACCCGTGCAAAGAAGAATTTTATATGCGATGTTTGATGCCGGGAATACTTATGATAAAAAATATTTAAAAAGTGCGGCCACAGTTGGTGATGTTTTAGGTAAATATCACCCTCATGGGGACTCTTCAGTATATGATGCCATGGTTAGAATGAGTCAATGGTGGAAACAAAATGCGCCTTTAATTGACATGAAAGGTAATAATGGTTCCATGGATGGTGATCCAGCCGCCGCTTATCGTTATACCGAAGCTAGACTTGCCAAAATTAGTAATGAACTTTTAAAAGATTTAGAAAAAGATACGGTTAAATGGGCTCCCAACTTTGATGACCGTCTTTTAGAGCCAACCGTTTTACCTGCTAAATTTCCCAATCTTTTAGTAAATGGGACGATGGGTATAAGTGCCGGGTACGCTACGAATATACCACCCCATAATCTTGGCGAAATCATTGATGCTACAATTAAGAGAATAGACTCTCCTAATTGTCATTTAGATACTATTTTAGATATTGTTAAAGGGCCAGATTTTCCCACTGGTGGTATTGTTATGGGTTCCGATGGAATTAAAGAAGCCTTTAAATGCGGAAGAGGAAGAGTTGTTGTTAAATCAAAATATGAAATCAAAAAAGAAAAAGATAAAGAAAAAATAATTATTACCGAACTTCCATTTGAAGTTAATAAAGCCCAACTTGTTATGAAAATTGATGCTTTAAGAATTGATAAAAAACTGGAAGGAATCTCTGAAGTTCGTGATGAATCAGACAGGGAAGGTTTAAGAGTAGTTATTGATTTAAAAAGTGGGGCCAATAGTGATTTAATTATTAATTATTTACTTAAAAATACCGATTTACAAATATCTTATAACTATAATATGGTGGCTATCGTTAATAGGGCTCCCAAAACTTTAGGTATTTTAGAAATTTTAGATGCTTATATTGCCCATCAAAGAGAAGTTATTTTAAGAAGAACGGAATTTGATTTAAAAACTAAATTAAGAAGACTTGAAATAGTGGAAGGTCTTATTAAATGTATTTCCATATTAGATGAAGTTATTAAAGTTATCAGAAAAAGTAAAAATAAAAGTGATGCCGAAAATAACTTAGTTAAAGAATTTACTTTTACTTTAGAACAAGCAAAGGCTATTGTTAATTTACAATTATATCGTTTAACTAATACCGATGTCGTAGCTTTAGAAGAAGAAATGGCTTCTTTAAACAAATTAATTGAAGGTTTAAAAGCTATTTTGAATGATGAAGAAGTTTTAAAATATGTTATGAAAAAAGAATTAAAATTAGTTAAAAAAGAATATGCTACCGAAAGAAAAACGGAAATCGTATCCGAAATTGAAGATATAAAAATTGACATGACGACGATGATACCAAAAGAAAATGTGATTGTCGTGGTAACTAATGAAGGATATGTTAAAAGGGTTTCTTCTAAGTCTTATGCCTCAAGTGATAATGAAACAACCTTAAAACCAGGTGATTATGTTACCAATATTTTTGAAACTACAACCCTAGATAATTTAGTTTTATTTACAAGTTTAGGTAATTACTTATTTATACCTGTTCATAAAGTATTTGAAACTAAATGGAAAGAACTTGGTAAACATGTTAATAACTTAGTTAAAATGGAAGAAAATGAAAAAGTTATTGCTTCATTTATCTTAGAAAGTGATACTTATTTAACTTTATTTACCAAACTTGGTATGACAAAACAAATTTGTATGAAAGATTTAGTGGTTACGAGATTTAGTAAAGCATTAACGGCCATAAAACTAAAAGATGGTGATGAACTTGTAAGTGTAACAAAGAGTCAAGATGAAGTATTATTAGTAACCGAAAATGGTTATTACTTAAGATATGAAAATAAAGAAATCCCAATTGTTGGTTTAAAAGCGAGTGGGGTAAAAGCCATAAATTTAAGTAGTGATCACTTAGTTAATGGTTTAACATTTAATAAAGATAATGAATATTTAAGTGTATTTACCAAAAATAATACCGCTAAAAGAGTAAAATTAGAAGAATTAAAATCTTTAAGTAGAGCTAAAAAAGGTAATATGCTTCTAAAGAAAAATAAAACGGTTACTTATAAGATTTTAAATGCTTACATAACTGGTAGTAGAGATATTATCTTAATTAAGAGTGATAGTGAAATAAAAGAAGTGAAGACAAGTGAAATACCAATTATGGATGTAAATAGTAATGGTAGTAGTCTAACTAAAGGTCATATCGATAAATATGATTTAAAAAATGAATTACAAAAAATAACGGAAAAAACATCTGAAAAAGAAGAAGTTAAGGAAGTAAAAGAAGAAAAACAAGTCTCTTTTGCGGACTTTGCTAAAGACTTTAAAATTTAATAATTAAGAATATTCATCATATTATTTACTAGGTGATATGATGAGTAAAAAAGAAGAATTTAAAGAATTTTTAAGAACTAAACCTGAACTTACAGAATATATCAGGAATAATGAAGTAACATTACAATCTCTTTATGAAATATATGATGTATATGGTAATTCTGAAGAAGCCTGGAAACCTTATGAAAGAAAAATAACACCCAGTATTAATCCTGGTAAAATAACGGATATTATGAAAAATATTAATTTAGATGAAATTCAAAAACATATTAATACGGCTCAAAAAGCTTTAGGAGTAG
>CANRGQ010000012.1 GCA_947630195.1 uncultured Bacilli bacterium | reverse complement strand
ACTGTACTACATACTAAATATCCTTTAACTGTATATTCATTTACAACTAACTCGCCTTCAACTTCTTTTTCTTGTCCCGCACTATTTTTAACATTTAATTTTATTTTATATGTACCTTTAGCTTGTAAATTAGCTTTTACTGTTTCTTCATCTACAAAAGTAATTGTTAAACCATCAGCATTTTCCACAAATTCACTTGGTTCTAAAGTTTCATTAATAGATTTTACTACTTGTTTTAAAGTAATATTTAAACTTTCGACAACCGTTACTTTACCAGTACGATGAGTTTCGCCACAAGTAATAACAAATTCATATTCACCGGCTTTAGAAGTATCAATTTTTGTTGTATCAACATGACATGTAGAAATATCAGTTCCGGTTACTGTAGCATAATCAGCATTATTACCAGATGGAACAGAAGCTCCTACTTCTAATTCAAAATTCTTAGGTACAATAGATATTTTAGCAACTTTATTATTTAATAAATTAGTATATTTTAAAACATAGAATGTTCCAAAACCAACTCCCACTAGAACAATAATAACAATTACAACAAATAATGTTTTATTTGTTTTCTTTTGAGGTTGTCCTTCAGGTTCTAATGATAATGGAGGTGTTGTGCCAATGGTACTTGAACTTTCAAATCCTGGCATACTTCCTGGAGTAGGTATACTACTTGGATTAGTATATGCAGGTTCAGGCATTGGTGTTGGAGTTGGCACTACTGGGGTGGGATTTATTGGTTCAGGATTAACTGGTGGCACAGGTTCTGGTGCAACTTGATCTGGCACAGGATTTGACGCAACTGGTGCAGGATTTGGTCCAACTGGAGTTGTAGGTCCCATTCCTCCTATAGGTGCAGCAGGTCCTGGTTGTTCCGGACTAGTACCTAAACTATTATTTATTGGACTTGGTGTTGGTGCTCCTACTTGTGGTCCTACCCCTGGCATTGGACTAGGACTAACTGGTGTAGGACTAGGAACTGGTTGTTCTAAACTTTCAACACTCGGATTTGGTCCCATTCCTGTATTTGGAGCATCTCCGACATTACCCAAAACCGTCCCATTAAAATTATTATTCTCGTTCATATCGAACCCCTCTTA
Organism: uncultured Bacilli bacterium; assembly: GCA_947630195.1. GTDB lineage: Bacteria > Bacillota_I > Bacilli_A > RF39 > UBA660 > SIG200. Next base: position 23,052 of record CANRGQ010000012.1, on the reverse strand, counting down.
CATCTTTATATTCTTTATATATTTCTATCTATATAACATATTATATCTTTAATTGAATAATTTTTCAACTAGTTTTTTAAATTCGTCTCCTCTATCTTCGAATTTAGCATATTGATCCCAAGAAGCACTAGAAGGTGATAATAATACTATTTCCCCATCTTTGGCATCCTTTTTTATTTCTTCCATAGCCTTATTTAAAGTATGACATACTTTACAAGGAATATTTTTACTATCAGCATATTCTTTTACTCTTTCTTCTACTTCTCCAATAGCATAAATCATTTTAACTTTATTTATTTCAGGATTTAGTTCCGTAAAATCTTGACTTCTTTCTTTCCCACCTAAAATTAAATTAACTTTACCATTCATAGTTTTTAAGGCAATTAATGTTGAAGTTGGATTAGTAGCTTTCGAATCATTATAAAAAGTTATTTTACTTTTACTATCCACTATTTCTAAACGATGTTCTACACCATTAAATTCTTGAAAATATTTTTTAATAATATCTATATCCCAAGCAAAATCTTTTAAAACTAAGAGACTTGCTAAAATATTTTCATAATTATGATTTCCTTTTATTTTAATATCTTCTAATTTTAAAACTAATTTTTTATCAATAAATATACCTTCCTCATTATAATAATTATCTTCGTTATTAAAGTATATTTTCATAGATTTTATATCTTCCGTTATATTTAAACAATCTTCATTTTGATAATTAATAATTGCTTTATCATTCTTAGTATGATGATTAAATATTTTCTTTTTCGTATTTATATAATTTTCATAATTACCATGAAAATCTAAATGCGTTGGACATAAATTAGTAAGCACACTATAATCCGTTTTAAAATCTATTAAGTTATATAATTGATGGTCAGATATTTCTAAAACTAAAATACTATCATCATTAATTTTATCTATTAAGTCACTCAAAGGATAACCAATATTACCTCCTAGAATAGCAGGTAAATTATGTAAAAGCATTAAATCATATAACATCTTAGTAGTAGTTGTTTTTCCATTTGAACCCGTTATTCCAATTATTTTACATTTAGGCAAATAATGATAAGCTACTTCCATTTCATTAACTATTTTAATATTTAAAAAACTTGCCTTTTTAACACAAGGATGAAATGGTTCAATTCCGGGATTTTTAATTAATAAATCAAAACTATCATCTAAGATTTCTTCTCCTGTTTCGCTTTTTATAAATTTAACATTTAATTTATTTAATTCATTAATTATATTTTCATCTTGTTCTTTTTTATCCGTAACAATTATTTCATTTTTACTTGCTAGTATTTTAGTTACCGCTAAACCACTTTTAGCTAATCCTAAAACTAATATTTTTTGGCCCTCAATCATGAAAATTCCTTCTTTCATTCTAATTATATACTTAATTAAGAAAAAAAAGCAATTATTTTAAAAAAATAACGAAGTAAATAGGCTATTTCGTAAAATAAACCATCTTCGTTTTTTCTTTAGACTAAAAGTCCTAGATAATCTTTGTCTTCTATCTTCCCTAGTATATAACCTTAATCATATAATCATTCAAGTTATAGAAGGCTTAAGGCGAACCGCACGCGTATTGTCCACATTATTGTTGTTCAAGTTGCCGCTCGTATTCACATTCCACGCATTGCCTGAGCCATACCTAACCTTTATATCAAGATTACCTATATATATTATACTATAAAATAATAATATAGTTGTAATTTAATCTATACATAAAGTATAATTAAGTTATAAACACAAGGAGATATCACAATGAATAAAGAAATTATTTATGTAAGAATTGATGAAGATATTAAAAAAGAATTGGATATGTTAGCTTTAGAGGAACAAAGAAGTTTAAATAATTTAGTTGTTTTTATCCTTACTAAATATTTAGAAAATGCAAAGAAAAATAAGCAAGCAAAAAAGAGTGAATAATCACTCCTTTTATTTGGTTATATGTAAATCACTTGTATCTTGTTGTATTGAACTTTCATAAATATCACTTCTAAAATCATTAGTGTTATTTTTTAAGGCATAATATAATTTACTTCTAAGAGCTGTACTATTGGTAAACTTTCTGTCCCCTTTGGCAGCATCTTTAACTAAAGCTTCATAGAATTCTTGAACATATTCTTTTACATTAACATAATTTGGATTAATATAGCCTAAATTATTCTTAGCTTCATTAAAGCGATATTTTTTATATTCATCAAAGTCTTCAAACTTTCCTTCACTAATTGTTTTTAAAGCCATTTTATCGGATTTAAAGTTCACTTCATTTAAGTTATCTGTACTTGGATTAGTAAAGTTAGCATAGAATTTTCTTTTAACATAATTTCTATTACTTGCATATTCTACAAATCCTTTATCATAACCAGCGTAACCTAACATTTCATAACTTATCCATTTTAGAGAATAGGAATCAGGTCTTCCTTCTGGGTTATTTGGTTGATACCAATGAACAACATTAAATCCTTCACCACCATATAAACTAACACCACGGTTAGATTCTCCAGTTATTCCTGGATAAATCATTAATCTATTTTTAATGATATCATCAATAGAATTTAATTCCATATTAGCAAAATCATCCGCGGTTAAAAGATTATATCTCGTATTTCTTCTTGCCATATAGATTGCGTATTCATCTTCACCATAAGTTTTACCTGTTAACTCACCATCGGCTTTACCATCAACACGGGCAAATTGCAAATTTTCATTTGGATAACTTACTTGAATAGCAACATTGGCTTTTTCTTCATCAGATAATTCTAAGAAAGCAAGGGCTTCTAGATAATCCATTGTATAAATAGTATTGAAGGCTCTATTATAGAATTCATAGATTTTATCTTCACTATTTATTCTATCTGGTCTAAGGTTAGATCCCACTTTTAAATTATCATTAAAGTTAATTGATAAATTCATAACCATACCAAATTCTTCAAAACTCTGCATTAAGAAAGAATCAGCATAATCTTCTCCACCAGAGTCAAATCTTCTTCCGTTATTCTTTAAGAATAATCTCGCATCAATATTATGGGCAGACTCGTGGGACCATGTTTTATAAGTTACGTGGCCTACATCTAAAGTTCCATCAGTAGCTAGAGTACTATCTAGAACACCCGCCACTTGCCATTCGATGTAACTACCCCAAGCGGCAGCATTTACCGCGGCATTCGCAGCCCATAAATTAACAACTTCATTAAAGTTTTTATGGAATGGTTCCGTTGTTGAATATGGTGTATTGGATACTCCTATACCATATTCATTTTTCGTAATTCTTTTATCAATTTGGAATAAATGCATGTTATTAAATAACTTTGGATCTTTTAAAATTGCATAAGCTGTTTCATAATAACTTTGCATTCTCGTAGTATAGGAATCTAATTTTTCTAAAAAGGCTTCGTGTTGTTCAGAATCAAATGGATCAGTTATATAAGTTCTTTGAGCCCCGATAATAAATTGAACTGGACTAGAAATTATATAAGCTGCATTTTCCGGTAAAGTTAAAATTGGTAAAACAAAGTTGTAAACCCGGTAATTAAGCCCACTATTGTTATCTTCATGACTAAAATGATCCCATAAAGTATATAATATATCTTCATTTCCATATACGGGAAGTTCTCTTAAAATTCCTTTAAACTCGCTTCTTACCCATTCATCCATATCATAATCACTAAGATTTGTAACAAGATACTCTAATAATTTAGATACCGTATTAAGTTTAGTATAACTACTTAAAACTTTATTATATTTAGTATTGGTTTCATTAGTATTAAAGTTAGCTCCGGTAGTATCTTCTAAGAATAAATCAGCAATCTTACTTGGAGTTAAACTCTTATCAAATCCTTCCATATTAAATAACATAAAATCATATATCTTCATACCATCAATATCCAAGTCATAGAATCTTCTAAAGTAATTATAAACATATAATACTTTTTCAATTCTTTGTTTATCTTTAATTTCTCTTTCTAGATAATTATTAATACTTTCATCACTTGATGTACTTGTATAATTGCTATTAGCTAAGAATTTTAAAACAAATTCTTTTAATTCTTGACTAGTAACATCATTATAGAAATCTCTATATATTCTACTATCATTATTAGTAGTTAAAATATCTAAATTGTTGGTATAATCTAATTTCTTTAAATAATTAACTAAATTATTAACAATTTGCGAATTAGTATCAATAACATAATGACCATAATTATAATCAATATTTAAATCATTAAGACGATAAGTTACCACCATATCATATATTTTATCAAAACTTAAATTATATTCTTTAGTAGTATTATCCGTAAATATTATTTTAATTTTACTAATCTTTTTATAATCATCAGTTGTAAGATAGGTAGTTAGACTGCCATCTTTAGATATTGGCACAATATGTTTAATTTCTTTTGTTGTTAAATCACTATCGGTAATATTTTTACCCGTTTCAATTATTTTCGCATTATCATAGAAGGGCATTAAACGCATTAAATTACGATATAAGATTTCTTTACTTTCTTCATAATTATCTTCTTTTTCAAGTTTAGTCTTATTTTCAAAAGCAAAGGATGGTAAATTTTCCAAAGAGGCATTTCTAAAATCCCATATATCAGGAGAGAATCCTGCTTTATCGACAAATAAATATGTTAAATTTTCATCTTTAGTAAAGTTAAGGGCTCCTTCTTCATTAGTGCTTTCATCACTTAAATAATAATTATTTTCTTTTACTTTATTAGTATTAGCAATAGCATTAGCATAACCTGTAGTAAAACTTACATTGTTTCTTATTGTATTATTACTATCACCTTGTAAAATACCCCCACATAAAACATTACCATAACCAGATGAGAAGGAAACATTTGTAAAGTTATTTTCCACAGTGGATGATATAGCGTAGCCAATTAGGCCTCCTCTAAAGTTCCAACCGCCATTAATTTTCCCACTCGTATAACAATTTTTAATTGTGGATGCATTAGATCTTCCGATTAAACCACCAATTTGTTGATAATGACTATTAAAGGAAATATTAAATCCTGTTGCCCGGCAATTTTCAATCTTCGAATTTTCTGCATAACCGATTAAAGTACCTACTTGAGCTTCATCACTAACCTTGGTTAAATTATTAACTAAGACTTTTTCAATCGTCGCATTTTTAACCGTATTAGCTAAAGCCCCTCTCGCATTACTATTACTTAACTTAATATCTTCTAGTCTTAAATCACTAACTTTACCACCACTTATGGTATTAAATAAAGGTTTAGTTAAGTTTTTAATGGTATGACCATTACCCTCTAGGGTACCAGTATATTCATTAATATAGTAATCACCCATAAGATTTAAAACACTAGCATCATAATCTTTAGTTAATTTGATATTATCATTATTATTTAATTTTTCTAGTAGTGATGCTAAAGCGATATCCGGATGTCCTTCATTTTTAGCTTTTCCATTTACTATTTCCCCAAAAGGAATAAATATTTCTTTAGTTTCTTTTTTATTTTCATGCGTTACAAATTCATATTCTAAATCAAATGTTAATTGATTATTATCGGTAGCAACGCTTCTTATTCTAGCTCTTACACTAGGAAGATTATTCATCACTACTTCAACAAAATAATTAGCATAATTCTTTTCAATATCGGAAACAGAAACTTCATTGATTAAAGAAATAATTTCTTCTCCATTTTCTTTTTCAATTTTATATAAACTAATATCTATAATATCTTTTAATTCAATATTATTTTTCTCTAAATTGATTATTTCGGATAAAACAATAACATTATTTTGATAATTATCACTATTATTTAGTTTTTCTTGATCACGGTCAAAAGAAGCATTTATTTTAATATAATATCTTAAGACATCATCTTTTTTAGAAATTGTTAATTCTTCATCATATTCTTTTGTTTCTATATTACCTCTATCATCTTCAATTGTAACAATAGCCTTATCCATTAAAGTATGATCATTATCTTTTAAAGTTGTATAAATTTTAATTTCGTTATCTTCTTCTTCATATCTAAAATCTTTAATTCTTAAGACATCTTTTAAAACTTCAAAGGTAAACTTACAAGGACTATTTAAAGTAACAAATTTACCATTATCAAAAATAATATCCGTAATAGTAAGTGTTTTTTTACCCGCACTTGGGTAACCATCTAAAGTTAAAGAGTAACCAGTACTAGTTTTAGTAATATCATATTCTTTATTATCAATTTTAGCTTTTACGGGATTCATATTTAATTCTTCATTTAAACCAATAATATTAAAATCATAACGAATATTTTCCTCTTTTTCAAAATAAGCATTATTCTTTTTACTAATTAACGCACCATCAGTAATCCTAATATCTTTATAAGTATCTTCACTAAATAAACCATATTTTATATTATAAATTTCCTTATCTTGATATTCGTTTATATCACCCGTAATTTTGTTAATATCTTCATCATCAGTATCTAAATCAAAACTAGCTGTAATTACTAAGTCTAAAATTTTATCTTTAGGAATACCCTCTAAAATGATGTGATTATGTCCTCTTGTAACCTCATAAGTTTTATCTCCAAGTTTAAGAAGTCCATCTTTGAATTCATCTTCACTTGAAGTAGCATTTTCATCTAAAATGATATCAAAATCAAAAGTAACTTCTTCCTTTTCATAATCATCACTAATTATTAAATTTTCCACTTTTGGCATATCTTTTAAAACATCAATTTTAATTATTTTAGGAGTAACCGAATAAAAATCATTAACAATATTATAGTAGTTATTAATAGCTAGTTGTACCCGACTAACTTTTAATTCCATAACACCTGAGGTATTTGGAACATTTAAGAATACTCTCGAACGATACCCAGAAACAGCACTGGCAGTATAATTTAAATCATTAATCGTAATATTTGATACTGTTTGATATGCCGTATTTTTATAATGAGCTTTAGCATAATTATTAATTGAATCACCAACAAAAGTAGTAACCGCTAGTTGATAGTTTTTTTCACCCTTAGCGGGATAATAATTTTTAGAATCGGTTTTACCATCAGTAGTAAAGAATAATTCACTTATATAAATATCATCACTATGGGTAAGAATTTCGGCCTCTCCAATATTTTGATTAGTATATTTATACTTATCTCCTAGAGTGTAATCCGCTAAAAATCTTACGGTATAAAGGCCATCTGTTCCCTTTTCATAAGAAAGTTCAATTGGAACATTTTGTTCCTCATGATAAGTAATTTCTTCTTCACTAAGAACTTTTTGATCAATTATCTTCCCTAAAGAATCTACTAAAACAACTTTTAAAGCATTAAAAGTTTTATCTTCATCCGCTAATTTAAAAGATACTTTTATTTTTTGATTAGAGCCTTCATCAACTAAATTAATATTTTCCGCTTTCGGTGCTCTTTTCAAAATATAATAAGTTAAATTATTAACCGTATAATCTTCTTTATTTTTAAATGATTTTAAAGTATTTAATTCGACACTTTCCAAAGAAACTGTATGTTTACCAAAAGAAGTATCAGCATTAGTTAAAGTTATTTCATAATTGTTTCCTTCTTTTTTAGAAATGGAATATTCATGAGCTTCGGTATCATTTATTTTTAACATGGCGCTTTCAATTTTAGCATTAACTCTATTAGTGCTCGTAAAAGACACTATTGGGAATTCTCCGGGTACCACTGAATCGGTAATTGAAAATCCAGTTAAAGTAAAATTATAATCTTTTAAAAGTTTAAATGTATGACTAAAGATAATTTCATCTTGATAATTATTTTTATCATTATCTTTATCTTTATCTAAATCATAACTACCCTTTACTTCAATTTTATATTCATCATTTTCTATTAGTTCTAAATTTTCAATGACATTTTTATCTTGTTTTATTTCCATACTAGTAATTTCTTTATTATCTTTTAAGATAGTAGCTTTACCATTTTCTAAAACTTTATCATCATCTAAAATATCAAAACTTAAACTTTTATTTTCTTCATTATAACTAAAATTAGTAACACTAGGTACTTCCTTTAAAATTTCTCTTTCCATAGTTAAATTAACCGGAATTTCTTTATCATTACTCGTATAAACTTCGGTCATTTTAAAAGTTTGAACACCGGCTTCCGTATGCCCAATGATAGTTACAACATAATCTTCTCCAGAAGGAGTAACATCATAAAATTCATCATTTATTTTAACTTTATATAAACTAATCCCTTTAGGACTTACTTCCGCTCTAAAGCGTAAAGTAATTTCTCCTTTTTTAACATAATAATCATTTTCTTTATAAGGATCACTTACTTTAACTGTTGTTTTAACTTCGGATGCGGTATGACCAGCATCATTAAGATCAACTTTACCATCATTATTGGTATCTAAATCTGGAATGTTTGGAACACTAGTATTGTTATTATCTTCTTTATTGTTATCTTCAGTATTGCTACTATTATTGTTATTATTAGATGGTTTCTTTACCGGTTTTTTAGAAGAAACTTCTTCCTCTTCTTCACTAGTTATATTAATTAAATAATCAATTATTTCTTGAGCATCATTATAATCTTTGACTCCATCGTTATTAACATCTTTTTTATTTAAATTGAAATTAACTAAGATACCTAGAGCAATAATTAAAGCAATTTCCCCAAGACCAAGAATACCAATAAGTAAAGTTATAGCCTTAAATTTAACAATAAAATAAATAAGTAAAATTAAACCTAAAATACCAGCAATACTTAAAGTAATAATAACCGGTTTATTACTAACGGCCTTAATTAAAGGTTCATTATCATCATTTATTTCTTCTTCTTTGTTATTATTTACAAGTTCATTATCTTTAGCATTTCCTGTAACATGCACACTAGATAATACTTTATCAAAATTAATTATATTACTGCCATCTGAAGCCTTAATATTAGTAAGAGCAATGGTCGTATCTCCTCCTAGTGTATCTTCTTTTACTTTTAAAGTAATATTAAAAAGATTACCAGATACTTTTCCAGATTTATTAATAAGCCCAAATTTATGAGTAGATTCACTAAAACTAATAGTGGTATTTTCATTATCTGAAGCAAAATCTTCACTATCTAAAACTTCAAAATAATTTTCATCATATTTTAAAGTGGCCATTAAAGCATAGGCTTCCATATCTTCAGGTAAAGTTACCGTAACAGTAATCTCATCTCCTGGTTTTAAATCATTTTGACTAACATTTAAAACAATACCTTCTTTAGCTAAAACTAAAATAGGTAACATTAAACTTACGATTAAAGCACTAAGAAAATATTTAAATTTATTTATCATTTAAAATCCCCCTTTTTTAAATAATTTTTTAATATTTCTAAAGGTAGATATTATTATACCAAAAACATCTTTTGGAGACAATATTTTATCTTAAAGTTTTTCAAAATTTTCCACTTTTATATTTTATGAATTTAATAACTTATTAATTATAATAAGTACCCATAAAAAAAGGCTTTAAGCCTTAAATATATGTTTTGGGTTTTTTTTGAAATTTTTCCATAATTCCATCACTTTCAGGAAGTATGGTAACTTTTTTATTTTTTAATGTTTTCGGAACATCAATTAATCTTTGATTACTAGAGCCTCTAAATAAAAGATTTAAATCTTTTAAATCATTTACAAATAGACCATCTACTAAAACATCAAGATAATCTAATAATTCTAAATATTTGGGATTCTTTTCGCCCATTTTAAGAATTTCTTCATAAGTAAAGCCCGTATAACACCAAACATTTAAACCTATGCCTTTAGCAAATTTAGCAATTTCCACCACTGGTTCAATTTGGTATAAAGGATCTCCCCCAGATAAAGTAATTCCATCTTGATTTTTTAAGTTTTTAATCTCCTCAAAGATTTCCTCTAAAGTAAATTCAGCTCCTCCCTTAAAATCGTGAGTTTGAGGATTTTGACAAAAAGGACAATTATGGGAACAACCTTGTGTCCAAATAACTGCCCTTACACCATATCCATCAACGACACTATCACTTTGAATAGGAGCCGCGAGTCTGATTGTCATATTTTATTTTAGGCTGCCTTTTTATCTTGGAACATTTCTTTTACACCAGTGTGTTTTACTCTATCTTGTTCCTCAGCCTTTTTGGCATTATTAAATCTTTCTGTTGTTCCTACTAAATAACCTGTAATTCTTCTAATTCTTTCAAAACCAACACCTTCCCCGATAGTTTTTACTCTTTTTTGTGCTTCCATAATATTTCCTCCTCCTTTTTATTAGCAATCACAATTAAGACTTGTTATTCTTTCAAGTGGTACTCCTTCGAAATTCTTTCTGCCACATCTTGGACATACATCATTGATAACTCCGACATAACCACAAACTGGGTCCCGATCTACTGGATGGTTAACTGCGCCATAGCCAATATCGTTATCATGCATTACCCGAATAATTCTTTCAAATGCTTCCACATTATTCGCGGTATCACCATCTATTTCAATATAAGAAATATGGCCCGCATTTGTTAATTTATGATATTTTCCTTCTACTTCTAGTTTATGTTGAATAGTTGTATGATAATAAACTGGAACGTGGAAAGAATTTGTATAATATTCTCTATCAGTTACTCCTTTAATCTTACCATAGATAGAACGGTCAATTCCGACGAAACGACCACTTAAACCTTCAGCTGGAGTGGCAAGACAAGTGAAGTTTAACTTCATTTCCTGACTATATTCATCACATTTTTTACGCATGTAACTTACAATTTCTAAACCTAACTTTTGGGCTTTTTCTGATTCCCCATGATGTTCGCCGATTAAGGCTTTTAAACATTCTGCAAGGCCAATAAAGCCAATGGATAAGGTTCCGTGTTTTAATATTTTTCTAATTTTTTGTCCTGGTTCAAGTTTTTCGGAATCAAGCCAAACATGAGCTCCAAGTAAGAATTTAAAATTCTCGACTCCTTTACTACATTGAACATCGAATCTTTGCAGTAATTGACCTTTACAAAGTTCTAATAAATCATCAAGTTCTTGGTAGAATCCTTTCATGTCGGCTTTCGTTCTGGTGCCATCAACAATCCCATATTTTATTCCAAGTCTTGGTAAATTAATGGTCGTAAATGATAAGTTTCCTCTTCCTGGGGTAATTTCTTTATCCGGATAGCAAACGTTACCAATTACTCTCGTCCGACATCCCATATAACCAACTTCTGTTTTAGGATCTCCCTCTTTTAAATAAGGTTTATTGAATGAAGAATCCAAAAATGAGAAATTAGGGAATAATCTTTTAGCTGATACCTTACAAGCTAGTTTGAATAAATCATAGTTAGGATCTTCCTTATTATAACTAACGCCTTCTTTTAATTTGAAGATAGATATTGGGAAGATTGGTGTTTCTCCATGTCCTAAACCTTCGTCTGTAGCTAGTAAGAAATTCTTTATAACCATTCTTCCCTCTGGAGATGTATCGGTTCCAAAGTTTACGGATGAGAATGGTACTTGGGCACCAGCTCTTGAATGCATGGTATTTAAATTATGAATAAATGCTTCCATAGCTTGGTAAGTAATTCTATCTGTTTTCGCTAAAGCTTTATCATAACTTTTAACAAATAATTCTTCTAATCTTTCACTAGTTATAAAATCTTTAAATACTTCTTTAGCATCAATATCTATCGTATCTAAATTATTAATAACTTCCTCTACTTTATCAAAATCAACATTACCTAAGAAGCCTTCTAAATCTAGGTAATCATAAGTCATTTGTTTTAATTGTTTCTTAAATGTTTTCTTAACTCCCGGAGCCATATAGTAATCAAACATTGGAATACTTTGACCACCATGTTGATCATTTTGATTAGCTTGAATACAAATGGCCGCTAAAGCGGTATAACTCATTATATCATTTGGTGTTCTTAAAAAACCATGTCCGGTCGTAAATCCATTTTTAAATAATTTGTCTAAATCAATTTGGTTACAAGTAGTTGTACCCATAGCCCAAAAGTCTAAATCATGAATATGAATGGCTCCTTCATCATGGGCTCTGGCGTATTTCGCATCCATAAGATAAGCTTTCGCAAATTCTTTCGAAACCGTGGAACCAAAATGAAGCATTGTTCCCATTGGTCCATCGCCATCAACATTGGCATTTTCTCTTTTTAAGTTTTCTTCTTTACTACTTTTTAGTCCTAAAGATTCAATTGCTTTAACAAATTTATGTTGTTGTTTAACAGCAAACACTTCTCTTGAGGCATTTCTTCTTTCTCTATATTCGGAGAAAGATTTATAAACTTCTTCATCTGTTTTTTTAAGTTCTTTTTCAATTATATCTTGAATTTCTTCAATCCCAATTGTTTTTCTTTCTTCGTATTCTTTTTCAATATATTTAAGAACTTTTTCTTTAACTTTATTAACTATTTTTTCATCATAGTCATCATATACACTATCGTAGCCTTTTTTTATAGCAAGGGCTATTTTGGCCTCATTGAAAGGCACTCTTTGGCCACTTCTCTTAACGACAATTAAATCGTTACCTACTACATCTTTAATCATTTTTTACCTCTCCCATTTACAATACCATTATACTCATAAAGGACTTCTTTTAGCAATGTTTTTTTTACAAAAAATTTCGTTTTTGTAAATCGAACAATTTCAAATTTTAAAATTTTTTTCATAAAAAAAACATTTTTATTAAGGTTCTACCTAGCAATTATTTTTTTCCTCTTTTTAAAAATTTTTTTGTTCGTTTTACAAATTAATTTTTGTCAATATTAGTAAATGATATTTTGGTACTTTTTATTGCTATCTTTTATCTTAAAGATTATAATATATTTATATAATTTATTAAGGAGGTTTATATGTATAAAGATAAAACTATTCACTTTATTGGAATTGGGGGTATTTCCATGAGTGGCATTGCTGAGATTATCCAAAGTATGGGAGCCATTGTTACGGGATCGGATATGCAAGAGTCCAAAGTTGTTAAGGCTTTAGAAGAAAAAGGCATAAGTGTGACAATTGGAACTAATCCAAATAATATTGATAAGGCTGACATTGTTGTTTATACGGCGGCGATTAGTGAAGATAATGAAGAATTAAAAAGAGCAAGAGAACTTAATAAACCAACTTTTGAAAGAGCCGAATTTCTCGGCGAACTTACCAAAGAATATAAACACGTTTTATGTATTTCGGGTACCCATGGTAAAAGTACCACTACGGGAATGATTTCTTCGGTTTTTTTGGAATCTAAACTTCCCACAACTATTCAAATCGGGGCAATATTACCCAAGATTAATGCAAACTTTTATGTGGGAGGTCATGATTACTTTATTATGGAAGCCTGTGAATACAAAGATAGTTTTTTATCATTCTATCCTACGAGTGCCATTGTTTTAAATATTGATGATGACCATTTAGATTATTTTAAAAATTTAGACAATATTAAAGCATCTTTCACGAAATATATTCATAAACTACCCAAAGATGGTAATTTAATTATTAATAAGGATGATGCAAATACCATGAGTCTAGAGCTACCAGATACTAATGTTTATACTTATGGAATTAATAGTGATGCCGATTTAGTAGCCAAAAATATTACTTATGATGAATTAGGTCATCCTATATTTGATGTTTACTTTAAAAATGAATTATATTTATCTTTACATTTAAGTGTTTTAGGTAAACATAATATTTATAATGCCCTAGCTTCTGTTTTAATGTGTTTAGTTCATAATGTGGATAAAGAGTCTATCATAAAAGGTATTAATGAATATCATGGTGTCGAAAGAAGATTTGAATATATTGGCAAATATAAAGATAATATTTTAGTTTATGATGATTATGCGCACCATCCAACCGAAATAACTTCTACTTATAATGCTGCCAAAAGTATTAAGTGTCATCAAAACTGGGCCATATTTCAATCCCATACTTATTCCAGGACTAAAGAACATTTAGAAGAATTTGCTAGTATTTTGAAAAAATTTGATAATGTTATTATTGCTCCAATATATCCGGCGAGAGAAACTAATATATATAATGTTAAGGAAGAAGATTTAGTTGAACTTATTAAAAAAGATAATCCTAATGTTTGTTATATTCCCACATTTGAGGAAATAGTCAAATATTTAAAAGACAATGTTCAAGATAATGATTTAGTCTTAACTATTGGAGCAGGTCCCGTTAATGAAGTAGGACTTTCTCTTCTAGGCAAAAAATAAAAGTTGCAAGTGAGCAACTTTTATTTTTTTATCTACTTTTAGTTTGATTTTCTTCAATGTATTCTTCTCTTACAAAAGTATTAGTTTCATAATCATACCTTTGGATATATTTAGTAACCTTACCATCTTCATATAGATTAAAGATAGCTGGAGTCCTGTAGACTTCTTTAACTACTCCATCTTCACCCATTAAGTTTTTAACACCAATAACTTCTCCATCTTTACTTTGTAAAGTGTAGCCTGAAGGTAAAGTCATCATCTTTTCTTCTCTATCTAGTTTTTCTTTGGAATTTTGAATTAATTTACAAGATGCTATAGCAAGCCCTAAAATACCAGCAACTCCAACAAATGTTAACCCTTTTTTAACTGTTTCATTCATTTTTTTATATCCCCCTTTCACGTAATTTAATTATACCACAAATGTCAAATGATGTCAAGTTTGGGGCTATCTAACTGTTTCTTTAAGATGTTTTTCTGTAAGTTTATTATTCTCTATACTATATAAATAAATATAAACATCTTTATTAAATAAATATTTAAGATAGTTATAATAAACTTTTAATTGCTCTAAATAAGCAGCATCTTCGGTATTAGCTAACTTATAATCCACAATAACTATTTTATCTTGGTATACTAATAAAAGGTCAATTATTCCGTGATACAAAGTATTATTATTTTGATAAGTAAATTCATATTCTTTATATATTTTTGTATTTTCATTAATATTCAATTTGTCTTTTAAATAAGTAATATTTTCATAATATTTATTATCTTTAGAAACATTTCTAAAATCAGTTAATTCGAAAATCTTATGAGCATCTTCTCCCTTACTCATGGCGGTTTTTTCCTCTAGGGTATTAAGTCTTACTTCTTCTTTTGATGCTCTAACTCTTTTAACTTCTTTAACTTCTACATTGATACTCTTATAAGTAATTACTTCCTTACTCGTTAGTTTTTCTAATTCTTTTTCATTATCTAATAAATAATTTTTCGTTATCTTTAAATCTTCAATATTTAGATTATGAGTATATTCTTTTAAATTTAGAGAAATGGAATTTAAAATACTTAAGAAAGAATTATATTTACTTCTTATTTGATAAGGAACTATTCCACTTATATAATTATCGGCATTTAATGGGGCCACAATAACCATTTTTTCTTTAGCTCTTGTTAAAGCCACATATAAAAGTCTAATCTCTTCCGAAATGTTTTCTATTAAATATTTATTTTTAAATAAGGAATAAAGGATAGTATTATCTAGTCCTTCTTTAAAGAAAGGAACAATTAAACCATACTCTTTATCAAATATAAAGCGACTTTTTACATCTTCAATATTAAATAATTTATAATAACCACTATAGTAACAAACACTAAATTCTAAACCTTTTGATTTATGAATATTCATAATTTTTACCGCATTATCGGTGCTATTTCGACTTTTAAATTTAGTGGTATCTTTACTATTAATTAAGTCTTTTAAGACACCCAAAAATTCTTGTTTATTGTAACCCATATCACTTAAGTTTTTGGCCATTTCTAAAATACTATCAATTCTTCTTAAGTGTTCTTTTACGTCTCCAATAGTTATTAATTTTTCATTAATTTGAAATTTATCTATAACTTCTTTTATTAAATCATAACTGGTTAAATTATCTAAGTTTAAAGAAATATCGAAAGCTATTTTATAAAGAGTGGTATCTTGATAACTTTCGCATCTTAAAATTTCAAATAATTCCGTATCAGGATAACTAAATAAGAAACTTCTTCCAATACTCATAAAAGAATACTTAAATTCAAAATCAAAGATATTATCTTTAATTTTTAAAATTAAGTTAAGAATATTATAGATTATATTGACATCAATATCTTTAGTTAAGGCTTTATCTTCCCATATCTCTAAAGGAATATTTAAGTATTCAAATATTTTTTTATAAAGAGTAAAATCTGTTCCTCGGTCCATAATAATACAAAAATCTTTATAAGTAATACATCTTAACTTTTTCGTATCTTTATCAATTACTTGGTAATTACCTTTAATCTTTTTTAAGATATCTCTTGCAATATAAAAAGCCTCAATTTCATTATTGTTATATTCATTACTTAAAGGGTAATTTATAATTTCCAAATCATTATTTTCTTTCTTATTTTTTTCATATACTTCGTTACCAAAATTCATTTGGTGTTCTTCCCGGTAACTGGCACCCCCAATAGCATCATCCATGACTAAATTAAAGATATCATTTATACCTTTGATAACTTCTTTTCGGGACCGGAAATTTTTTAATAAATCAATTCTAATTCCTTTTTTCCCATCTTTATAAGCATCGTACTTTTCTTTAAATATTTCCGGATTAGCATTCCGAAAGCCATAAATAGATTGTTTGATATCTCCGACCATATAGACATTATCTTTTTCAATTAAACTAATAAATTCTTCTTGTAAATCATTAGTATCTTGATATTCATCCACACATATTTCTTGAAAACTATTTTTAACTTCTTTTAAAATATGGGGATTATCTTTAAGAAGTTTAATAGCCATTTTCGAAATATCAATAAATTCATATAAGTCATTATCTTCTTTATATTTATCTAATTTTAATTTAAACTTCTTGATAATCTTAATAATAACTTTTATTGTAGCTTTAGTACTATCTAAAGTTTCGATTATTTCTTTTTCATCTTTAAATCTTAATTCATTTTTTAAATCTTTAAGAACATTATCTATATTCTCTTTATTTTCTTTTATCTCTTCACTACCTCTTGGTCTTCTCGGAATAGAAACATTTATATTTTCTTTAATTTCATCATAAGTTTTGCTCTTTAAAAGTTTTTCTAAAGATTTTACCATTTCTTCATAATAATCGGGATAATCACTATTTTCTAAATAATATAAATTAGTTTCCATTTCTTCTAAATAATTTCTTAAAACTTCTTCATATTCTTGGAAATATTTTTCTTCATTTTGGGAATTAAAATAGACATCAAAATAATTATCTAAAAAACTATCTAAATCACTAACTAAAGATAATTTTTCATAGATTCCCAAAAGATCATTTTTAATTTCTCTATCATTTTTAATGGTAAATATATCTAAGAACTTTAAAAATTCGGCATCTTCTCTTTTGTATAAATCTTCAAAAATTTCTTCCATATAACGAGCCTTTATGACTCTTATAATACTATCATCAATAATTTGTAAATCTTTAGACACATTTAAAACATCATTATATTTTTTAATAAGGGATAATGTATAAGCATCAAAGGTGGTAATGTAAGCACTTTCTAAGTAATCTAAACTTTCTTTTAATTCTGGATAATCTCTAATACTTTTTCTTATGCGGTCTTTCATCTCGGCCGCTGCGGCATTTGTAAAAGTTAAAATTAAAAGTTTATTTATGTTAATACCACTTTTTAATTTTTCAATTACTCTTTCTGTTAAAACCGCTGTCTTACCGGAACCAGCTCCCGCCGAAACAATTATATTTTTTCCTGATTCATAAATTGCTCTTTCTTGTTCTTTAGTCCAAGCCATATTAAATACCTCCTAAAAAGGCTAAATCTTTTTGGTCCTCTAAAGTGATGAAGTCTGCTTCTTCCTTATAACAAATATCTTTAAAAGGACAATATTGGCAACCAACATTTTTATCATAGCCAATTCTTTTCGGATTAATGGAAAAATCCCCACTCAAAATACTTTCGATACTTTTATCGATAATATTCTCCGTTATCTCTATTAATTTATTAATCTCTTCATTACTTAAAACTTTACTAGTGGAATAAAAATCACCATCACTTTTTAATCTTAAACCTTTAATAATTTCACTATTTGGCATACTACTATCTAAATATTTTAAAATACTTAAATCTTTATTCGAATAGCCTTTTAATTTTAAACTATCTTGACGGGCTTTAATATAATCATCACTTCTTTTTAAATTCTTATCCAAAATATTTTGTAAGTAAAATCCGGCATATAAAGGATTTTTAAATAAATGCGATTTACTTACTAAATAAAGATAAATAGGTAGTTGCAAAGACAAACCATAAGGAACATAATTTAAATTAATATCAACTATTCCCGTTTTATAATCCATAATTGAGACAATTGTGGCATCACTCATCTCTTTATATAAAATCTTATCGACAAATCCCACAAATTTAACCGGAATATCTTTATCTTTTTTTATACTTATATATTTTTCATGATATTCTTTATCTAAGCTAATATACTTCTTTTCATTCTTTAAATAGTCTATAACGAACTTTAAATCATTCATTAGTTTACTAACATAAAACTTCTCTTTGGGAGTTAAAATCTTCTCTTTTAAATGGAGATAATTATTTACTTCTTCTTTTATATCATTATCATTATTTAAACATTTTTCTAAAACATCATGAAATAAAGAACCAATAAATGTATCAAATGTTTCTTCAAAAGGATCTAACTTTAAAACATTATCTAAATAATACCGAAAAGCACATTTATTGTAATTATTTAAAGAAGAATAAGATAAAGTTAAACCCTTACCTAAATACTCTTTTAAAGACTTATTATCAATACCTTTAAAAGTATGGTCATAAGTTTTATAAGTGGGATTATCTAAATTATTTTGATATACTTTTAAATCTTCACTAATAAGACCATATTTTTTAAAGTTATCAAGCTCATAAGTATATTTAACTAAATCATAAAAAGCTGAATAATGAATGCTTGGTAGTTTATAATTTTTAATAACTTCTAAATCTAATAAACTAACTAAACTAGAGGGATAAAATATTTCTTTATCATCTTCTAATTTATAAGTAATTACTAAATTATTTATACTTTCTAATTTTTGAATAACATTATTTTTTAAAGTTTTATTATACTCATATGTATTATATAAACTTACTTCATCTTTTAAATTATCGGTGATATAATCTTCATCTTTTTTATAAGCGGGAATACTTATGGAGGTAAAATTCATTAAAATAACATAATCAAGAGAACTTACATAATCATCAATACTAATAAATTTAACGCACCTTTCTAATTTAGTTAAATTTAAATGCGTATTTTTAAAATCTTCTTTGATTAAAGGAATAATATCTTCTTTATTTTCTATTTGGACATAATTATTTAAAATATTAATAATTTTACGAACGACTTCATTATCTTCATCTTTAATTAAATTAAGGGATTCCTCCAAAGAATTAGTATTTAAAGATTCTAAAAACTTTTGGGTTACATCAAGCCCCAATAAATTAGTAATGGAAGGAATATTAAGAGGAATATGGTAATAGTTAAATATTCTTTCTAATTCTCTATAATAAGATTTATCCACATTCATTAATTTAATATGATTAACATCTATTCCTTGATCAATTAAAGAAGCAATATATTCGGCTGCATAATTAATTTCTGCTTCTAATGTTTTAAATTCATAAACTTTTTCTAATCTTTTTAAAGGCTCTTTTGTTTCATAAGTAACATCATATTCATTAAATATTTCTTCTTCCCATTTTTCTATTGTAAGATAACCCCTTACTAATATTTTTTTATTTTCTAAATAACTTTTAAAATAAGGATTTATTTTAAGTAAGTTATGATTTATTAAATCTTTTTTTAAATTGCTTAAAAATTGTAATTTAGGATTATGATAATCTTTATCTAAAATAAAATATAAATTATCTAAATACATTTTAGCAATACTAACTTTTACTTTATATTTCTTGACCACATAACTAAGTGTATTAGCCGATGTTTTATAAAAATATTCTTGGAAAAATTCCCTCTTAGTCATTATTTTGGCATTTAAAAGAAGATGGTTACTAGAAGCATAATCTAGAATAGCCATTTTGAAACTATCTTCACAAATAATTAAATCATAATCCTGAATCTCCATTTTATTCTCCTTTATAATCATCAATTAATTTAAGTAATTCATCCGCACTTTCACATTTACAAATTTCTAATTTTAAATTTTTGGTATTAGGTAGTCCTTTTAAGTAATACATAAGAATCGTTCTTAAATTTAAAATTCCTAATTTCTCGCCTTTTTCTTTAACTATTTCTTGGATGTTTTCTTTCATCATCTCTTTTTTCTCTTCAATACTTACTTTTTTTATTTCTTTATTATTATCGATATAATCAATACAATCTCTAAAAATCCACGGATTACCTAAGGCTCCTCTTCCAATCATGACCGCGGTACATCCACAATAATCTAACATATTTTTAGCATCATAACAACTAGTAATATCGCCATTACCAATAACTGGAATGTTTACAGCATCGACTACTTCTTTTATGACATCTAAATGAGCATGACCGGTATATCCTTCACTTCTAGTTCTTCCGTGAACAAAAATAGCCTTAGCCCCTGCTTCTTCACATATTTTGGCAATTTCCACAGCATTAATATGCTCATTATCCCAACCAATTCGAATTTTAACCGTAACAGGGATAGAAACGGCTTTAACTACGGACGAAACTATTTCTCTTACTTTTTCGGGATTTTTTAAAAGAGCACTTCCCGCTTCATTTTTAATAGCTACTTTAGGAACGGGACAACCCATATTAATATCAATGATATCGGGATGCATGTAATCTTCCACTATTTTAGCGGCCTTAGCCATCGTTTCCGGGTCACTTCCAAAAATCTGCTCAGAAATAGGTCTTTCTAATTCATCCATTTTTAAAAGTTCATAAGTTTTTTTGGATTCATAAACTAAAGCCTTATCGGAAACCATTTCACCCACAACAAGACCAGCCTCTTGCTTCTTTTACAAATACTTCTATATGAAGTACTGGTAATTCCCGCCATGGGAGCTAAAACATATCTATTAGCAATTTCGACATTTCCGATTTTCCACTTCATAAAACCACCTTATTTTACTATCATTGTTACTTCGTCATTATCATTTAATAAAAAGGCATTAGCATCATCCGTATCTAAATGGAGTTCATAATAACCATTATCACTCACCTTTACCATAGCTTCAATTATGCCTTTTTTCTCTCCCCCAATTTGAATATTCACCATATCCCCATCTTTAACGCCATAATTAGAAGCATCTTTTGTATTGATATGAACATGACGATTAGCAATAATTAAACCTTTAACTGTTACTTTATCTTTTGGTGTTTCTAAAGTAATATCTAAGCTATCATCTAAATCACCACTTCTTCTTACTGGAGGATTTAAACCTAAATTCCTGGCATCAAGTTTGGATACTTCAATTTGATTATAAGGGCGGAATGGCCCCAACACTCTTACATTTTCAATTTTTTTATCCCCACTTGAAATAGTTAGCGTTTTAGTGGAGGCAAACTCACCTTCTTGATTTAAATAATTCCGTACTTTTAGTTTATCATCAAATAATTTATCATATACTTCTTTAGTTAAATGAACATGTCTATTACTAATTCTAGCTTTAATTTTATATTCCATCTAAATCACCTATATATAATTATACCTTATTTAAAAGAATAATTATAGTTATTTTAGTTCATAATATTAATGGTGATAGAAATGAAAAAACCAGGATGTAGTAAGTGTCAAGAGGCTCAAACGCAAGGAAGATGCTATATTGATGAAGAAACAGGCCTTTTATGTGTTACTTTAGAAAAGAAAATTGATCTTCCTAAAGGAAAAAAAGTTTTAGTGCCCCAAATATGTACAGAATGTGGAACAACTGAATGGATTACCATTGACACAACAGAATAATTCTAATTTTTTAAAAATTACCCCTTTACTTTATGTATCATTTATTGTATAATTAAGTTGTCAAAGGAATATAATATAAATAGAGATATTTATTTTATATCTCCCCGAGCCAGTTAAGTGGCTCGATCCGTGTTGGCGCTAGGCGCCGCTTATAACTGCAACCTTTTAGGTTGCTTTTATAATGCTACAATCTTTTTCTTGATAACTCTCTTATTATATTTCTCATTTCATCTTTTTCAAGGAAATAAATTTCATGCTTTGAATAATTTGATTTGTTTTGATACTTGTAATCTACTTTATCTATGTAAGTTAACATATCTGCTATTTGAAATAATCTATTTTCAACATGGTCAAATTCTACTATATGTTCATAATTTTCAAAGTTTTCTTTAAATACTTTGTCTATTACTTTAGCTAAGTCATTTTGACCATTGTCATAATATACTTCTACTTTATCAAACTTACTAAAATATTTTTCATTTCTTTTTATCATATTATTTATCTCATTATATATCTTTCTTTTTAAAGTTCTTAAATTACTAACATATTTTTTATCAATTATTAAAGTAAAATATTTAGCATCTATTTTTTTGGCAAACAAATATAAAGCATTAAAAATACTTTTTCTTACGTTTAAAGGTAATTTACTATATTCTCCTCTATTGTTAATTAGATTAGCTGTATGAACCATTCCTTCATAACCAATCCTTTTTAATCTTTTATTTAAATCATTTATTTCTTTTGCTATATCATATTTGGGATTATATAAAACAAATGAGACTAAATAAAACTTAGATGAACCTTTTCCATTACCAAAATCACCAGACTCATCAATATAAATTTTTAATAAATTTGCTACTTTTAATACTGTCATGTTGTAAAACTATCCATATGATTTTATAACATCATATTTTTCTCCTCTCACTTATATTATTGTAAAAAAATCCCTGATTTCCTTTTTTTTCGTGAAATTTCTTTAAAAAAAGAACACATTTGTTGTAAAAGCACAAAAAATAACGAGGTAATAGATAAATTTCGTAAAATTTATCATCCTCGTTTTTAGTTTGGATTATTAATCCTAGATAATCTTTGTCTTCTATCTTCCCTAGTATATAGTCTTAACCATATATTCATTCAAGTTATAGAAGGCT
>CANRGQ010000011.1 GCA_947630195.1 uncultured Bacilli bacterium | reverse complement strand
CAATTTTAAATTGCTTTTACTTGTCCACTTTATTTCCTTGCTTTGCTAGTTGCTTTTTCTTGTCTAATTCACCAAATTTCTATAAAATCAATAAAAAATATAAATATATATTTTGTCAAACTTTGCCATATTTTACCAACTAAATAGAAGTTTTGTCGAAGGTGGTTTAAAAATAATTAAAAATGCTCTATATTAAAGTAGCAGGTGAATATATGTTAAAGATAGATTTAGAGTACAGGAAGTTAAAAAGAAGTAAAAAAGAAATACTTTTTATAAGACTCGGTGGTAATTTAAATAAGAATAACATAAATAAAATTCATAACTATATTATTCCTGTAATAAAAAAACATAAAATAGAGAATGTCATTCTTAATTTAAAAAAATTAAAAAGTATGGACCAAGTAGGAGTACAAACAATTTTCTTAATTAAGTATGCGGTAAAAGCAAATGGTGGTAATATTTATCTTTGTAATGGATGTGATGAATTAAGTTTTAAATTAAAACATCTTCATTTAAAGGGCGAATCTTCGGAAGCGAGATTAATAAAAAATTTAGGTGTTAGAAATGGAATATGAAAAAGTATTAAAAAATCAAGAAAAAATGATTTGGAAAATGGCTAATCATTTTTATGGAGTTGATAAAAATGATTTATATCAAGCTGGAGTAGTGGGACTTTTAAAAGCTTTAAAAAAATATAAGCCCGAAAGTGATGCGAAATTTTCATCTTATGCGCATGATTATATCTTTGGGGAAATGTACATGCTTGCTTGTAACAGAAATTTAAAGGTTAGTAAAGATTTATTACAACTTTATAAAAAAATTGAAACAGCAAGATATACTTTAGCTCAAAGTTTGGGAAAACTACCTAGTAACTTAGAATTATCAGAGGTCTTAGGTTTAAGTAAAGATGATATTGATATGGCTTGTATGAGTGCATCTTTAGTAATGTCTTTAGATAGTCCTAAAGAAGAAGACAGAAGTATCTATGAAAGTATTGGTAAAAGTATGGATTTAGATACCAAAATATTAGTGGATAATAGTTTTGAAGTTTTATCAAATGAAGAAAGGAATATAATAAAATCTCGTTATTATGAAGATTTAACGCAAAGTGAAGTTGCTAAAAAACTTAATATGACGCAAGTAATGGTATCTCGTTATGAAAAAAGAAGCTTAGAAAAAATGCGAAAATATCTGAGTGTATAATACTTGCTAAAAATTACCATAATATAAATGGTGATTTAATGAATAGAGATGAATATCAAAAATTAGTTAAGAAAATGTCTCCCAAAGAACCGAAGTTAAGAAATGCAATAGTGGCTTTTCTAACGGGTGGTTTAGTGGCCTTTATTGGGGAAGTAATCATTAATATTTTAATGAATTCCTTTGGACTAGCTAGAGTTGACTCTTATGCTTGGCTTTCCTTTATTCTAATCTTATTTGCAACATTTATGACTGCAACTGGCAAATTTGATAGTTTAGTTTCTAAGGCGAAATGTGGTTTAATTATTCCCACCACGGGTTTTGCCCACAGTATTCAAAGTGCAGCTTTAGATTACAAAAGAGATGGTTTTATTACGGGAATTGGGGCTAATCTTTTTAAACTAGCAGGTTCTGTAATTTTATATGGAATTGTAAGTGCTTTCTTCTTAGCCATATTAAAGGTGGCAATTTATGGCTAGTTTAAAATTTAACAATGTCTATTTAAATGATTACTTCACATTAGCGGGCCCCATGGAAAGTGATAGTAAACTTAAAAAAGTAAATCTCAAAATGGATGACTATTATTTTGGGGAAAAAACTTTTGAGAAAGCGGAAGTTAAAATGCAAAAAACCGTTATTAAAGGAATTATGGAAAAAAATAAATTAGATAATGATGATGTCTCTCTAATCATTGGGGGAGATTTATTAAATCAAATTTCAGCCACTAGTTACGCGACACAAAATATTCCCATCTCTCTTTTAGGAATATATAGTGCGTGTGCTACTTTTCCCGAATCCTTAATAATTGCGGCGATGTTTTTAGAAAATAAAACAATTAAAAAAATAATTGATGTAACAAGTAGTCATAACTTAACCGCGGAAAGACAATTTAGGTATCCAATAGAATATGGCGTTCCAAAACCACATACATCAACATTTACGGCAACAGCATCCATTAGTACCCTTTTATCTAATGAGGAAAGTAAAATCAAAATAGAATCAGCTACTATTGGAAAAGTTACCGAAATGGGAATTAATGATGCCAATAACCTCGGAGCTGTTATGGCCCCGGCTGCGGCCCATACTTTGTATGAGCACTTAACAGATTTAAAAAGAGATGTTGATTATTATGATTTAATTTTAACTGGTGATTTAGGTTGTATTGGGGGAAGTATTTTTAAAAAATATACGGAACTTAAATATAACCTAAAAATAAAAAAACATTTAGATGCGGGTTGTGAATTATACTTAGATAGTCAAGAAACCTATTCCGGAGGATCAGGACCGGCTTGCTTACCATTAGTTTTATTTAATAAAATATTAGAAAGTAAAAAGTATAAAAAAATCTTAATTATTGGAACGGGGGCTCTCCATAGTAAAACCTTCGTTAACCAAAAAAGTCCAATCCCGGCCATTGCTCATGCTGTTAGTTTGGAGGTAATGTAAATGATGTATTTAAAAGCCTTTATCTTTTCGGGACTCATCTGTTTAATTTGCCAAGTTATCTTAGATAATACCAAAGTTACTCCTGGTCATATTACAAGTACTTTAACCGTCATCGGTGCCATATTATCCTTCTTGGGTATATATGGAAAAATCGTCGATTGTTTTGGAGCGGGAGCCACCATTTTAATTTCGAACTTTGGTCATATGCTTTATGAAGGAGCAATTACGGGTTTTGAAGAGTGTGGAGCATTAGGCATATTCACAGGAATGCTTAGTAATCCAGGTATCTCTTTAGTAAGCGTCATTGTTTTCTCATTTATTTTTACCATCCTTTTTAAAGCCAAAGATTAAAAAAGGGATTTATATCTCTTTTTTATTTTGGTATAATATTTTGTGTGTCCCCGTAGCATAATTGGATAATGCATTTGCCTCCTAAGCGAAAGACTAGGTGTTCGATTCACCTCGGGGACGCCATTTATAATTTAACTTCCAATTTATGGGAGTTTTTTCTTATGCAAAATAAAAGAGATAGCCATCAAATGTAACTATCTCGAGTGGACGTAAAGTCCTTTGATTAACAAAAATGAGATTTCTCTCTTTGTTGTTATAATATTACCATATTAAAAATAATAATGTCAATATTTTTATCTATAGAAATTATATTTTTCTTGTAAATCTTTCTTTTATTTCTTTGTCTATTAAATCTAGTATTTTCTCAGAACATTTTTTGTTACCTATTATATCATATTCATTTATTGGTGATAGAATTCGAGATTTTGAAATGGTTGTTATTAAACTACAACAAGCATATGTATTGTTTTTATTTAATTTATAATAATCCAATACGTTATTTAATTTTTTCTCTTTTACTAAATCACCTTTGCATGAACTTAATTGTTCTTTTATATCAACAATCAAATCATGTATTAAAGATTTTAAATTTAAATTAAATTTTCCTTTCGTCGATGTTAACGGCACGACAGTAAGGATATTATTTTTATAGTTGTCATAGTTATTAAGAACAATTGCAAAATGTATTTGGGACATTTCTGATCCTAAACCAATACCAAAATCAGCTTTTATTATAGTTCCTCTTGGGTACTTTTTATAATTTTTTTGATTGATTGATAAATTGTTTTCTTTTGCTACCATATTTATTTTTAAATCATTTGCTTCATTTATTAATAATTTTGATTTTTTAAGTAACCAATCATCTAAATATGAAAATTTATATGGCAATTTATCATCTATTAACATACTGTAATTAATATATGATTTATCTAGATTTATATTGTTTTTTAGTTTTGGCTCTTGTATAACCATAATAATCATCTCCTAATTACATTTTAACATAAGTGTATTAGTTATACCATTAATTTTATTAGCAATAAATTATGATTAATATAAAATTATTAATGGTTTTAAAAAATTTAAATTAAATTTTACACAATTTAACACATTTTACCAAAATTTTCTTGATTAAAAAAATAATCAATGTTATTATAGAGACAATTTTTAAATGATTCATTTCTTAAATTAGTGTGATATTTTAAAAAGAAGGAAGAAGTATGGAGAAAGTAAATTTAAAAAAATTAAAATCTTATTCACAAGAAGAATTAACTTCTTTCTTTTTTTCATATATTGAAAAATTATATGAAGAATATAAAACGATAATTCCAAAAGATAAATTTGTAAGTTTAATGACTGATTTTTTAAAAGAATTTGTTCCTAATATAACCGAAGAAGAATATCGTCACTTAGATGAAATATTTAATTTAAATGCTTGTAATTATTTTAATAATTATTTAAATAATAGTGATACTATTACTAAAGCTATTAAATCATTTGTAAAAAATAATGTTGATGTTTTAGGTAGCCCTTTAAACGAATTAAATAAAATAGTTAATTATTTTAATAGCATTAAATTTTTTCCCGATGCTATTTTAGTTACCAATTTAATTAAAAATGTTCCAGAACTAAGGAGCATCTTAAATAATATTGTTAATCAAAATAGTCTTAATTTAGAAAAAAAAGGTTTAAATTATGTATTTAGATCAGAACTTTCTTCTTTTATTGGGGAAGTATATTGTAATTTATACGATATAAATTATCGAGATTGTTTAAGTAAAGAAGAATTACTCGAAAATGTTAGTGATGATAGTATTACGACCTACTTAATTGAAATTGGCGAAATTCCTTTGCTTACTTTAGAAGAAGAAAAAAGTCTTGGTAAAATTATTAAAGAACATGGTGAAGGTTATGATACCGCTAAGAATAGATTTATTGAAGGAAACCTCCGTTTAGTGGTAAGTATTGCTAAAAAGTTTTGTAATTATGGTTTAGAATATTTGGATTTAATCGAAGAAGGAAATCTTGGTCTAATGATTGCCGTTGATCGTTTTGATGTTGATAAAGGTTACAAATTTTCCACTTATGCTACATGGTGGATAAGACAAGCTGTTGGTAGAGCTTTAGCTTATCATAGTAAAAATATTAGAATTCCAGTTCATTTATATGAGTTTTTCAATAAAATTATAAAAACAAAAAAAGAATTAACTCAAAAGTTAGGAAGATATCCTTTAGACCAAGAGATTGCCGATTACTTAGAAGTTCCTTTATCTAGAATTGAAGACTTTAATAAATATGGTCAAGATACAATTAGTATAAATCAACCTTTTAGTAGAGAAGTTGATGATGGTGGTGAAGTGGCTGATTTTGTTATTGATGAATATAACTCTCACATTGAAGATGACATCATAAGAAAAGAATTAAGAACCACAATGGAATTTGTTCTAAATAAAGTTTTAGATGCAAGAGCAAGAGAAGTCATAAAAAGAAGATTTGGCTTTTATGGAGAGCGTGAAACTTTAGAAGAAATCGGAGAAGAATTAGGCATAACTAGAGAAAGAGTAAGACAAGTAGAAAATAAATCTTTAAAAATTTTAAAAGACAACCATGAATCAAGATGGCATTTAGGAAGTTATGTAAGTGGCGAATTTCAAGAACAAGTTGAAGAAGAAACTCTAGATTATGAAAGACATAGAATATATGAAGATTATAAAAAAAGAACTTTAATGCGAAGAGAAGAAAGTAAACTAAATTAGAAAATTATAACTTTTGTTATATTCATTGTAAACTGCCTAACTCAAATTAGGTGGTTTTTTTTAAGTACTTATTTACTTAAGAAATAAGAAATCAAAAAAGATAGAGTAGTGATTATTATACTTAAAATATTAAAATTGCCAGGATAGATAAAAAGAATTGAGGATACCACAAAACCGATAATGGCACTATAAGTATATTTATGATAATGGTTAAATAAATAATTTATTAATTTAAGTAATAAAATGGCACTTATAATAAAAGTTATGACAAAGGGAATAAAAGATAAAATAATATTTAAACTTATATTAAAAGGATTAGATATTATTAATAAGAAATATTTGTAGACTCCTAAAAGCATGAGTAAGGCAGCGCCACTTATGCCTGGAACAATTTTCCCGATAGCATAAACTATTCCAGCTAGTGACATCGTTAGTATACTAGGAGTACTTGTTACTTCCACAACATTCTTTTCTAAGATAAATAAAATAATCCCTAAAGTAAAAGTTATAATAAAGAAGGATAAGGAAATATTTTCGTTATCCTTATCTTTAATTTCCTTAATTAATGTAGGAATACTTCCTAAAATTAAGCCAATAAAAACATAAGAAATAAAAAATAATTTATTATCTAAAAGATATAAAATAATTTTACTAAAAAATAAAACACTTAAAATAATTCCTAATATTAAAGGTAATAAATATAAAGAATTATTTTTAACATCTTTAAAAAAACATAATATTTTATTAATAATATTTTCATATATTCCTAAGATGGTGGCAATAACTCCCCCTGAAACTCCCGGAATAATAAAACCTAAACCAATAATTAAACCATAAATAAAATTTTGTATTAACATGTAAACCTCTCTTAATTAAATGTATTTAAATTTATAATATGTTATACTTAAAGAGGTGAAATTATGAAAATTATTAAAGATGTTTTAATAACTTTAGGAATAATTAGTTTATTTTTATTAAGTATAAATTTTTATATAATTATTGGTTCTTCTAAAAGTATATTAGATATCAGTAATTTAAAAAGCAATTATGAAATTGGTTTAATCTTAGGTTGTGGAGTTAAGAGTAATGGGGAACCTAGTAAAATGCTTAAAGATAGATTAGATAAAGGAATTGAATTATATAAAAATGGCTATGTTACCTCTCTTTTAGTAAGTGGAACTCATAAAGAAGGTTATAGTGAAGTAGTAGTCATGGAAGAATATTTAAAAGAAAATGGTATTCCCGAAAAAGATATTTTAAAAGATGAGGTAGGAGACTCTACTAAAGATAGTATTAATAATTATAAAAAAACATATAAAAGAAAAAAAGTAGTTATTATTAGTCAAAAATACCATTTATATAGAGCCATATATTTAGCTAATAAAAAAGAAATGCGCAGTATTGGGGTTTATGCTGAAGAACATTATTATCATGGTCAAGTTTTTAGAGAAATAAGAGAAGTACTTGCTCGTATTAAAGATTTCTTTTAAAGGAAGTTTTTACCAAAAGCCATTTATTGGCTTTTTAATTTATCTTGATTTATCCATAATACTATTGATAGGAGTTAAATTATTATGAAAAAATTATTAATAGTATTAAGTATATTATTTTTACCAATTTCCGTTTATGCCTATTCCGATGAGATTTATCTCGGAGGAAATACTTTAGGTATTGAAATAGATTGCGATGGCATCTTAATTATTGGGTTTTATGAGGTTAATGGTAAACTTAATAATGGGGATTTAAAAGTTGGTGATTATATTAAAGAGGTTAATGGTGAAGTAGTATCAACACTTACATCTTTAACCAAAATCTTAGAAAAACATATAAGTGAAGGTAGTGTCGAAATTACCTATAAAAGAGGTAATAAAATAAATAAAACTAACTTAGATTTAGTTTTAGATAATGGTGTTTATAAAACAGGTTTATATGTTAAAGATAGTATAACGGGTATTGGAACGCTTACCTATATTGATCCGGAAACGAAAATCTATGGCGCTTTAGGTCATGAAGTAATTGAGGGCAGTAGTAAAACTTTAGTCGAAGTTAAAAGTGGGATGATTTTTAAAAATTATATAACATCGATTGAAAAATCAACTGTTGGTAGTGCCGGAAGTAAAAATGCTAAATATTATTATGATACGGTCTATGGTAATATAGTTAAAAATACTAATCATGGTATCTTTGGGACTTATGAAAAAGGTTTAAATAACTTAAAATTAGTCCCTGTCGCCAAGCCTGAAGAAGTAAAAGTAGGCGAGGCTACTATCTATACCGTTTTAGATGGCGAAAAGGTTGAAGAATTTAAAATAAATATTGAAAGTATTAATGAAACAAGTGATACGAAAAACTTAACATTTAAAATAACGGATGATAATTTAATTAAGAAAACAGGGGGAGTAGTCCAAGGTATGAGTGGTTCACCAATTATGCAAAATGGTAAAATAATTGGTGTTGTTACCCACGTAATTGTTGATAATCCTTATACTGGTTATGGTTTATTTATTACTAAAATGTTAGAAGAAGGCGAAAAAAATTGACTATTTTAAATAGTCTTTTTTTAAACTTAATACTTTTTCTTTATTAATTTCTTTTTGCGTACTTAAATCAATAATTGGTAAATTACTATCTAGATTATTTAAATCATTAACTATTTTCCAAAGAATATAAATTATTTCTTCGGGATTCGTAGTGTTATATAAAACTTCTCCTAGATTATATCTTATACCCATAAAATGTTTCGGATTTACTTTAAGTAGTCTTTGAAATTCATTATCATAAACACTCCCTCTTAAAGGTAAAATAGATTTTCTTATAAATTCTGGATAGTAATGTTGATATTTAGCTTTAATAGTTTTTAACTTACTACTTATAATAAAAGCCGGATTATTAATCATTAATTTATAAATATCCGCTTCACTTATTATATGTTTACTTAAACTTACATAAAAATTGCCATTAAAACCAATATTATCTTGTCTAAAATAAATGGGAGCTTTTATTCCTTCCTTAAGCATCTTTTTAAAACTTTCTTCTTTATAAATAAAAGCATGATAATAACTATTATAAGGAATATAGTATTTTTCTTCTTCTAAATAGTTAATTAAACCATTATAATCCATAAAATCACCTGTAGGCCATTTATTATACTACAAGATTAAAAATTATTATATAGAAACTAAGAGTTTCTTTAATTTAAATAAATTATATTGTATTATTTTATTAAAGAAGGAAGTTTATTTCTTGGAAAAAGAGGTGGAAAAAATGAACCAAGATAAAATAAGTAAGTTTATTAAAAATTTAAGAGAAGAAAGTAATATGACTCAAGAAGAATTGGCTGACAAAATTCCCGTTAGTAGGCAAGCCATATCCAAATGGGAAAGAGGTATATCTATACCAGATGCGCAAACTTTAATAAGATTAAGTGAAATATTTAATGTATCAATAAATGAAATATTAAGTGGGGAAAAAATAAATAAAACTAATGAAAAAGAAATTAATAAGATAACTTTAAAATTATATGAGGAAAGAAATAAAGTTAAAAAATCTATGAAATTTTTAATGGTTTTTATGGCTCTTATAATTATTCTTTTTTTACTTTATTATTTTCTTGCATCTTATCGTAGTGTAAAAGTTTATACTATATCAGGTTCTGGTGAAAATGTTGCAATAGCCAGTGGAATTTTTGTGGAAACTAAAGATAAATATTATTTTACTATTGGTGGATTTGACTATTTAAATGATGATTTAGATATAAAAGCCTTAAAGTTATTTTATAAAGATAATAAAGGAGAACATCGAGTAGTGTATACAACCAGGGATAGTATTTATTTTAGTGAAAATATTGGTTACAATGAATATTTAAATAAAAACAATATTAAAAATATTTTAAAAAATTTATTTTTAAACATAAAATATCAAGATAGAGAGGAAACAATTAAATTGACTCTTAATGAAGATTACATAAATGATAAATTATTTAATACTTCAAGTGAAGAAATAGGAGATAAAAAATCTAAAACCTTAGATGTTCAAGATAAAGAATTAATGAAGAAAATAAAAGCTAAATATAAATATCAAAATAATAATTATGAATATACTATAAATAATAATGATATAACAGAAAGTATCTATTTTAATGATGAGATAAAAACTATAAGATTAATCGTGGATAATGGATATGAAATGTTAGAAAGATGGGACCTTTACTTAGAAAAAGATAGGTTAGAATATAAATCTTTTAAAACTGATTTATATTTCTATTATAAAAATAACAAATATATTTTTATAGGTAACACTGGTAATAATGGGGAAGAAAAACTAGATTTACATAATAAGGCTCAAGAAAAAACAGATGAATTTTATTCTAAATTAGAACAATCTTTAAAATAAATAGGAAATTTAAAATATGAAAAAGAAAATAATTGAACTAATTATTTTAAACTTATTTATAGGAGTTATAATATTAGGATTTATTATTTATAATAGTTATAATAAACAAAACTTCAAAAAAGATTATAAATTATTTGCTTTAGATATTAATAACTTGCCATCTTTTGAAAAATTTAAAATAGGGGAAAGTATTAATTTAAATATTTATATAGAAGAAATTAAAGGAGTATTATTATCTAATACTATTATTTATTCTATAAATGATAAGGAAATATTTATAATTGTTCCTGGGTACTCTATTAAACTGTTAAATATTTTAAAGAAAGTGCAAAATTTAAAATTTTCTATAACTAAAAGTAATATAAGCAATGATAATATTAACATTAAGATTAATCAAACATTAAAAAAAGAATTAGAAGATTATATTATAAATAAAAAAGGTCTTAAATAAAGGCCTTTTACAATGTTTCAATATTATTTTTAGGAAAAGGATTACTAAGTGGTGGAATATCTTTTTTAACTTCTTCCTCTTCTTTTATTTCTTCTAAAGTATTACCTTTACCAATAACCGCATCTTTTAATTCTTTTTCATCTTTACCAAAGTCATCATTAACATCAATTACTCTTAAGATTTCATCAATTGAGGTAATTCCTTCCATAACTTTAGTTAAACCATCCTTAATTAAAGTATTATCACTATTTCCATAAACTAAACTTCTTAATTCTTCTTTTCTTAGGTTATTTACGATAGCATCTCTAATATCTTGGTCAATTTCTAAGACTTCATGAATCGCGGTTCTTCCTTTATAACCATTGATGCATTCACTACAACCAACTGGGGTATATATTTCTTCTACATCAATACCTAATACTTTTTTAAATAAATTCTTTTCATAAGGATTAGTTTTTCTAGAAGTCCTGCATTTAGGACATAACTTTTTAACAAGTCTTTGCGAAATTATTCCCGATAAGGCACTACCTAAAAGATATCTTTCCACATCCATATCTAAAAGTCTTTCAATGGTATTTAAAGAGTTGTTGGTGTGGATGGTAGATAGAACTAAGTGACCCGTAATGGCCGCTCTTACGGCAATCCGTGCTGTTTCATCATCTCTAATTTCACCGACCATTATAATATCGGGGTCTTGTCTTAAAATGCTTCTTAAAGTATGACTAAAGGTTAACCCAATTTCACTCATAACTTGGACTTGGTTAATTCCTTCAATTTTCATTTCCACGGGATCTTCAACGGTAATTATATTTCTTTCGGTCGTATTTAAAACTTGCAGCATCGAATAAACCGTTGTAGATTTACCTGAACCTGTAGCACCCGTAACCATAATAAGACCATTGGGTTTTTTAATTAGCTCATTTATTTTATCATAGTTTTCTTTAGATAAGCCAATGGATTCTAGGCCATTTAAACTCATTCGGTAATCTAGAATACGAATAACTATTTTTTCCCCATCGACAATTGGTAGAGAAGAAACCCGTAAATCGACATTTAAATCTTCAATAAGCCCTTTAATGGCGCCATCTTGGGGTAGTCTTGTTTCCGTTATATTCATTCCAGATATAATTTTAATCCGAGTTACTAAATTCTTTTTAACAGTAGCGGGAACTTTGGCATAATCAAGCAAGGCTCCATCAATTCTAATTCTTACTACAAGGTCTGTTTCTGTAGGGTCGAAGTGGATATCTGAGCCACCGCTTTTAACAGCGTCTATAATCATATCATTGACTATATCTACTATCGGTTTATTGTCGTAATCAAATTCTCTAAACAAGACTCATCACCGCTTACCCTTTTCTATTCATACTAATTATACAAAATATTTTAGAGTTTAACAATATAAAATCCAAATAATTTTAAGCCTTTTATTTACATCAAAGAACTATTTTGTTAAAATAAAGGAAAAGGTTGTAGGTATTATGAGAACACTCATTAAATTAGAAGAAAATCCGGAAGTTTTAATAGTTAGTAATGTAACTTCTTTTTTAAATCCAACCTTTGTTTATGTACCTACTCTTGATTATGCAATAAAAGAAGATACCAAATTTTTTAAAGATACTTATCTAAAAGATAATATCATTAGTATTTCTGGTTATTTAGAAGGCATTGATGAAAAACTTTATAATAATAAGTTAACTAAAGTATATAAAATTCATAATGATTATAAAGAACATAACCTAAAAAGATTAAGAAAAGTTAAGATAAAAGATTTATTAGAATTACAAAAACTTTTAGAGGATAACTTTCTTTCTAATTTAAGTAATAAACTAAAGGGTAGTTTTAAAGATTTAGTTGTTACTTGTTTTGATGAAGAAATTTATGAAATGAATGAATTTATGATTCTTTATAATAATTATAAAGAAATATTAAAAATGTTAGATTTATTAAGAAGTCTTCTAAATTTAGAAGTAGCTTATATTGCTATTAAAAATACGAATGCCAAAAGTATTAAAAAGGTGCGGTCTATAATAGGTACTTATCCTAATTTAAAACTGGTTTTACTTCCCGATAAATATTTAATGAGTATGGATGAAAATGTATCTTCTTATTTAAATTTAAAGGTAGATGATACTTTAGTTTTAAAAACAACGGAAATAGATATGATGGAAAGTTTAATTGAGGGTAAATTTTTAGATCATAAGTATATTACGGTAAGTGGGGATGCTTTAAAAAAATCTTTAATCATTGATACGAAACTAGGAGTATCCCTAAAAGAAATAGAGGAAGAATTTCTAAAAATAAAGCCTTGTGAATATAATATTTATTATAATGGTTATTTACAAGGAGAAAAGGTAAATAGTGAGGATTTAATAATTACGAAAGATACTTCCTCAATTGTTTTTAAAAGAAAGGAAGACGTAGAAGAAGAGTGCATTAACTGTGGTGCTTGTAATAAAATATGTCCGCAAAACATTAATGTTTTAAAATGTTTTAAAGATAATTTACGAAGTAAAAGATGCCTTAACTGTGGACTATGTAATTATATATGTCCCGCAAATATTAATTTAAAAGAAAGAATAAAGGATGATTAATGAAAAAAAGTAATGTTAAAAATTTAGTTAAATTAAATATAATTCTTTTAATCCCTTTTTTAATTTATGGCTTATATAAAAATGGTTATTTAATTTATATGAAAGGTTTAATAAGTGGTTATATGGTATTTAAACCTTTATATTTAACCTTAATAAGTCTCATTATTAAAGTGGTAGTGGATTTATTTATTTATAAAAAGGTGAAAATAGATTATAACTTGGTCTATTTAATTTTAGTATCTTTAATTATGCCTTATAATATTAACTTAATTGTCTATTCTATTACTTTACTTATTACCTACCTACTTACTTTATTTTTGTCTAAACATTTTAAATTCAATAATGTTTGTTTTATGTATTTAATTTTAATATTAGTTAATTACTTATTTAATGGTTTAAGTTTTTTAAATCCGATGGAAGCTAAATATACTTTTAGTTTTTCTAGTCTGGATATTCTTATGGGTAGAAGTGTCGGAGGCATATCTTCTACAAGTATAATTTTAAGTTTACTAGTATTTTCTTATTATACATTTAATTTTTATTATAAAAAGGATATTCCTTTATTTATTAATCTAACTTATCTAATTTTAACTTTTATTTATTTTTTAATCACTAAAGATAATAATTTTATAATAAATAGTGAAGTAATATTTGGAAGTATCTTCATCTCCACTTTACCCATGTTTAGTCCTGGTAAAAGAATTTTGCAAATTCTTTATGCTATTTTAATTGGTTTATTAACATTCATCCTAATATTCATTACCGGTAAGATAATTAGCATCTATTTAGCTACATTTGCAGTATCTTTACTGATAAACGTCAAAATTCGACAAAAGTCGCCAAAATAAGACAAAATAACCCCCTTGTCAAAATAAAAATGTTTTGTTAAGATACATAACCAAGACACAAAGGAAAAATAGGAATAAGGTTTCTTTGTGTCTTTTTTATGGAAAGGAAAATGTTTTGATGAAAAAATTATGGTTATTTTTAGTAGTAACTTTTTGTTTTATAAGTAGTACTTATGCTACCAGTATTGATTATAAGAATACAGGGTATTATTTTAAAGTAAATGGTGAAGTAAAAGAATTAAAGAAGTATTTTGCTAAAAATAAAGAGCATAAGGTTCTTTTTAAGAAAGATTATCAAGATGCCTCTTTTAGTGATTATACCTATACTGCTTCCTCTTTTTCAGAAGAAAATGATTTAGCTACCATTATCTATTATGGTTATAATAGGGATAAAACTATTGAAAATTATTATAATACCCAAATGTATATTTGGAAGAAATATTATAATTTAGAGGTTTCGATGTGTGATGCCGAAGGTGAAGAAGTATCAAATGAGGAAGAAATTTATACTAATTTGCAAAATATTATTGATAAGCATTATCAAGAAGAAGAATTTTTTAAAAATCCTATTAGAAAGGAAATTTGGACTACCAGTGATTTTAACTTTTATAATGATTTAGAGATGACTGTTCACCAAACTAGTTTGAATATTCAAAAAAATAATAATGGAATAACTATTTATAATGATATGGTGGGAGAATATACTTTTGAAGTTGCTTCTAATTATATTCCCTTAATAAGTAGATATTATAAAGGAAATGAATATTTTATTTATAGTAGTCAAGGTCCTTCTCGTAAAATAGGAACTATTTCTTATGAAATATATGGAACACCTTTTAAAGTTACCGAAGAGATAATTGGAGTTAATGGTAAAATGGGTGATGTTAAAAATTTATATCATAGTTATGGTTTATATTTAAATGGTGATTATAAATTAAGTGTTGATCCCGAACGATTAGATTATGTAAAATCTCAAGAATTTTATGTTTTAAGTGGGGGATTTAATCCTTATTTAGAAGATTTTAAAGACTTATCTTTTTATGTAGATAATGAAGAAGAGTATATTTTAAATGTTAAAAGATATTTAAAAGGTCAAAAAGTTAATTTAAATATCTTAGATGACAATACTTACTATATTTATCTTAAAAGTAATGATGAGTTGTATTATGTCGTTAATAAAGATATAAAAGAAGTTTTACTTCCTTTTGGTGAATATTATTTAAAAAATAAAGAAGGAGATTACAATATTCCAATTCTTGTTAACTTAAGAGATGATGTTAATTTAGAAATTAATAATCCAATTAAAGAAGAAGTTAAAAATAGTACTCCTAAATATGAATTAAAGAAAGAAGAAACTCCTGAAAAAGTAAAAGCAGAAGAAGTAAAAGAAAATGTTAAAAATGAAGAAGTTAATAATAAAAATTTACAAGAAGAATTAGTTAATCCCCAAACCTTAGATAACATTGCAATCTATTTCTTAACCTTTTTTCTAAGTTTAATTTCTTTAGGTTATATAAGTTATTTAACCTTATGTAAACATATGTCAAATCACGTCAATTTAACGAAATAAAATTAAAAGTAGGGGAAAATTCATTTACTTTTAAAGTCCTATATAGTAAAATAGTGGTAGACAGTGGATGACTGTGGCAGAAAGTGGGTGATATAAATGTTCATGGGCGAATATCATCACAGTATTGATGACAAAGGAAGAATCGTTCTTCCCGGAAAATTTCGAAGTGATATTACCAAGATTGTAGTAACACGTGGTTTAGAAAACTGTTTATATTTATATACCACTGAAGATTGGGAAAAAGTAGTAAGTAAATTAAACACCTTACCTTTCACTAAAAAAGATGCCCGTACATTTATGAGAAGCTTTTTTGCCGGTGCCTCTGTATGTGAATTCGACAAAATGGGTCGAATCAATATTACCTCCCCGTTGGTTAGCTACGCCGGTTTAACGAAAGATTGTGTTATAATCGGCGTAAATGACCGCATTGAAATATGGGATGAGGACTCTTATAACAACTATATGAAAGAAAATGCATCGAAGTTAGAAGATATAGCGGAAAACTTATTTGAGGTTTCTAATGAAACATTATAGTGTTATGCTTGAGGAAATAATTGCTTCCTTAAACATAAGACCAAATGGTATTTATGTCGATGCTACTTTAGGGTATGCGGGAATGAGTAAAAAAATCTTAGAAAGCCTAAATAAAGATGGATTACTTATTGCTTTTGATCAAGATGAAGAAGCCATTAAATATTCATACGAAGTCTTAAAAAGTATTAGTTCTAACTTTAAAATTATTGAAAGCAACTTTGTTAATTTAGATGAAGAGCTAAATAAACTGGACATTAAAGAAATTGATGGCATTATCTTTGACTTAGGATTTTCATCACCCCAAATTGATGATGAAAAAAGAGGTTTTTCTTTTATGAAAGATGCTCCTTTAGATATGCGAATGAATACTAAGAGTAAAATAACAGCCAAAGACATTGTAAATATTGAGCCATATGAAAAACTTACCCAAATATTTTTCCAATATGGGGAAGAAAAAATGGCGAAAGTAATTAGTAAAGGAATTATTAATGCAAGAAGCAAGAAAGAAATAGTAACCACTCTTGAACTCGTGGAAGTAATAAAATCTAGTGTGGGCGCTAATTACTTTTATAAAACGCATCCCGAAAGAAAAATATTTCAAGCGTTAAGAATTGCCGTAAATAATGAATTAGAAGTATTAGAAAAAGTTCTACCTAAAGCCATAGAAAGGCTTAAAAAGGGTGGAAGAATAAGTGTTATCAGTTTTCATTCCTTAGAAGATAGAATTGTCAAAAATACTTTTAAGAAATATAGTGAAGTACCCGAAGTTTTTAAAGGACTACCCGAGGTACCTGATGAATACAAACCAATATTAAAAATTATTAATAAAAAAGTTATCACACCAAGTGATAAAGAATTAAAAGAAAATGAACGAAGCCATAGTGCGAAATTAAGAATTGCCGAAAGGATATGATAAAATGCCAAGAAGAAAAGGAAAAAGATTAAAATTATTAAAAGGAGAAAAATTTATGTACTTTATCCTTGTCTTTTTAGTTCTTTCCATTCCCACGGCTAATGTATTCTCTAAGGCCTTACTTAGTCAAACCAACATTGAAACCGAAAAGTTAAAAAGTAAAATTGAAAAACAAGAGAGCACTAATGAAAGTTTAGAAATGCAAATTGATGAACTTGTCAGTATGGAAAACATCCAAAAGGTTGCAGCGATGTATGGTTTGTCGTATAATAGTGATAACATAGTTAAAGTTAATAAGTAGGAGGGTTTTATGCGAAAAGTTACAGTAAGAATACCAAAATTTTTGATTTTTATTGTGGCTTTTCTTTTTATTGCCATAATTTTAAAATTAACTTATGTTTCTTTAAGTAGTGAAGTAGATGGCATTAATTTACATAATTTAGCGAGTAACAGGAATACTAAAACCGAAACTATTTATGCGAAAAGAGGAACTATCTATGATAAAGAGGGAGAAGCTTTAGCAAGTGTTGTTAATTCCTATAAAATAATTGCTTATTTAGATCCGAAAAGAGAAAAAGATTATGTGGTGGATAAAGAAGCTACCGCTAAAATGCTTAATGAAACTTTAGGTATTGATTATAATGAAGCCTTGGAAAGACTTAATAAAAAAGATAAATACCAAGTGGAATTTGGAACTAAAGGAAATAATATTACGGAACTTTTAAAAAGCAAAATAGAATCCTATAATTTACCGGGAATTGATTTTATTCAAAGTCAAAAAAGAACTTATAGTAAAGGACAATTCGCCTCTTATGTTATAGGTTATGCCAAAAAGCCTACGGGTGAAGAAGATGGGAAAATAATTGGCGAATTAGGACTAGAATCTTATTATAATAAAGAATTAAGTGGTACTGATGGTTATAAAACTTATCAAACAGATGCCTATGGATATACCCTTCCAAGTGCCGATGTTATTACGGAAGAGGCTGTTAATGGCGATGATATTTATTTAACGCTTGATAGTGATATTCAAATGTTTGCCGAAACCTTAACTTCTAATTTAGCGAAAAATTATACGATGGATTGGTTAATATTTACCGTTATGGATGCGAAAACCGGAGCCATTGTGGCTAGTAGTACGGTCCCTAATTTTGATCCCAATGATAGAGAAGGATTAACTATTTATATGAATCCTTTAGTAAGTTATACTTATGAACCCGGAAGTACCATGAAAACATTTTCATTTGCTTCGGCAATAGAAGAAGGAATTTATAATGGTAGTGAGTTATATCATTCAGGTCAAATAAAGGTTGCTGATGCCGTTATTAAAGACCACAATAAAGGTCAAGGTTGGGGCGATATTTCCTTTGATACAGGTTATACTTATTCATCCAATGTTGCGGCCACGATTATTGCAAGAAGACTTGGGGTAGACAAATTAACGGATTATTATAAAAAATTAGGTTTTGGTAAAAAAACCGGAATAGAACTTTCTTCAGAAGCCGAAGGAGTTGTTAACTTCCATTATGAAACGGAACTTGCTAATGCCGGATTTGGTCAAGGTATTAGTGTAACCCCAATTCAAATGCTGGAGGCTTTATCTGCACTTACTAATGATGGAACTACTTTAAAACCATATATAGTTGATAAAATTGTAGATGCGAGTGGAAAAACCATATATAAGGGGGAAAGAACGGAAGTTGAAAAAGTCTATAGTAAAGAAACTATGGATTATATGAAAGACTTAATGTATAAAGTTGTTTATGAAGGGATGAGTTCTTCTAAAGTATGGCAACCAACGAAAACGACGATGCTAGGTAAAACCGGAACTGCTCAAATAGCCTCTAAAACGGGAGGATATTCAGATGGTTATTATGATTATGTTCGTTCTTTTGCGGGTATTTTCCCTAAGGAAGACCCTCAGTATATTGTTTATGTAGCTGCCCAAAGATTTGGAGCTTCCTCTGCAAGACCTATTGCGGAAGAACTTACCAAAGTTGTTGATGATATTGTTTCTTATTTAGGTATCGAAAATGAAGACCCTATTCAAGATAGTAAAGTTATTACTTTAAATAACTATATTAGTGAAGAAGTAAGTACCACTAAAGATGCTTTAGCAGGTGATGGCATTAAAGTTTATACTTTAGGTACTGGTAAATATATTATTAATCAATATCCATTAAAAAACGAAAAAGTTCTTGAGGGTAGTAAAGTCTTCTTAGTAAGTAATAATCATGATTACGTTATGGAAGACTTAACAGGTTGGAGTTTAAATGAAGTTAAAACTTATGCAAATATTTTAGGCATAAAGGTGAGTCCTAGTGGTTATGGTTATGTAACTACCCAAAATATTTCGCCAGGAACTCAAGTTACTGATGACTTAGTTTTAGAAGTTAATCTAAGTACTTAAATTATTAAAATTATAACGAGGTAATACTCTAAATATTGCTTCGTTTTTGTTTGCAATATATTTACAATTATTGTTTACTTATTTATTTACATAATTTTTTTCTTGAAAAATGTCAAATTTTACGTATAAAAATACAAGATATATAAAAATAGGTTGTTCCGACCGTTCTTCTGAATAAATCAGCGAGTCGGTTATTGGAACAACCTATTTCTAAAATAATTGTATCATAAAAGAAGCACTATATCAATATAAAAACGGAGCACTTCGACCGGCAAGATTTAAAAATCAGTAAACCGGTTATATGAAATGCCTCGTTTCTATAAATGATAATGCCATAAACGATACTGAATGTCAATATTTTCTTTTATTTTGTTAAAAAATATAATATATGGTATAATTTTAATATAAATTAATTGGGGATGATTTTAAGATGAGTGAAGAAGATAAAAAAATAATAGGCAATAAAAAACATTTATATGATGAAACAGTTAAATATGATGAATCAAATTTACCAGAACCATTAAAAGAATATATAAAAGAATTAAAAAAGTTTGATAAAGCTAAAGATTGGTTAAGTTATGATTTAAAATTTGATGAGTTCGAAATGGTAATTAGATATTATTTAAGAGCTAATAGAGTAACGGAATATGATTATAAAAAGTTAATTGCAAAGTACGGGTGGTTATATGATTAAAATTGAAAATTTTGATAATGTCATGCCAAGTGGAATAACCTATGGTGGTCACAGTGGTAGTAAAAAGGGCATTATTTTAAATAATGAAAGATGGTTTTTAAAATACCCTAAATCGACAAAAAGTATGGATGTTAAAGGTTTGTCCTATACAACATCTCCAATTTCTGAATATTTGGGTTCCCATATATATAGTTTATTAGGTTTTGATGTTCATGATACTATTCTAGGCATTACAAATAAAAAAGTCGTTGTAGCCTGTAAAGATTTCTTAAATAAAAATGAAACTATTTTAGATTATAACTCTCTAAAAAACGATTATGATGAAAAAGTTGAAAAAGAAATAGAAGAATTATCATCTTCATCAAATAAAGAACATTTAGGAACTGATATTGATGAGATTATAATAGTTATGAATAATAATTCTTATTTTGCTAAAATGCCTGAATTAAAAAGTCGATTTTGGGATATGTTTGTTGTCGATGCCTTAATTAGTAATAATGATCGAAACGATAACAACTGGGGTTTAATATTAGACCATAATACAATGAATTTAAGAGTTTCTCCTGTATATGATAATGGAGCTTCATTTTATAGTAAATCATCTGATGAAAGAATAGAAAGTATTTTAAAAAATAAATTCAAAATGAAACAAGTTATATATGACAGTGCCGTATCATCATTTATAAAAGATGGTAAAATAATAAATCCTTTAAAATTTATCGAAAAAATGGATAATAAAAATTTAAATGAAGCTATTCTTAGAGTAGTTCCTAAAATAGATTTAAATAAGATAAAAGAATTATTTACAAGCATTCCTTCAAGTTATGAAAACTTACCAATATTAACGGAAGCTCAAAAGAAGTTATATTATGAAAGTTTAGTCTATAAG
The DNA here is from genome assembly GCA_947630195.1 of uncultured Bacilli bacterium. Taxonomy (GTDB): domain Bacteria; phylum Bacillota_I; class Bacilli_A; order RF39; family UBA660; genus SIG200. The sequence goes on along the minus strand of CANRGQ010000011.1, from coordinate 5,095 downwards.
TACGAAAACGTTTTAAAGAAAGTATATGATAAATTAACTAAATAAAAAGATAATTTAATTTAAAAGAAACGAAGATTACTTCGCTTTTTTGTGCTTTTACAACATGACAATATTAAAAGTATCAATTTTATTAAAAATTTATATTGATGAATCAGGTGATTCTGGTAATGGAATTGGTTCATCTAAATATTATTTAGTCTCATTTGTTTTATATAATCCCAAATACGATATAAGTAAAGAAATAAATGAATTAAATAAAAGATTAAAAAGGATTGGTTATGAAGGAATGATTCATACAGCTAATTTAATTGGTAAAAGGGGAGAGTATAGTAAAATGCCCTTAAATGTAAGAAAAAGTATTTTTAATGCTTTATATTTGTTTGCCAAAAAGATTGATGCTAAATATTTTACTTTAATAATTGATAAAAAATATGCCAATAATTTAAAAACATTAAAAAAGAAAATCTATAATGAAATAAATAATATGATAAAAAGAAATGAAAAATATTTTAATAAGTTTGATAAAGTAGAAGTATATTATGACAATGGCCAAAAAGACTTAGCTAAAGTAATAGATAAAGTATTTAAAGAAAACTTTGAAAATTATGAACACATAGTAGAATTTGACCATGTTGAAAATAGATTATTTCAAATAGCAGATATGCTTACAAGTATAGATAAAATAAATTATAAGTATCAAAGTAAATCAAATTATTCAAGTCTTGAAAAATATTTCCTTGAAAAAGATGAAATGAGAAATATAATAAGAGAATTATCAAGAAAAAGATTATAGAATTATAAAAGCAACCATGAAGGTTGCAATTATAAGCGGCGCCTAGCGCCAACGCGGGTCGAACCACTTAACTGGCTCGCAAATAGAGACACAATATAAATCTCTACATTTATATTATATTCCCTTAACAATTTAATTATACAATAAATGATACACAAAGTAAAGGGGTAAATTTAAATGATTATCTATTTTAAAGCAAATAGTTTTAAAATCACTAATATACAGTAATGTTAGATGCTAATAAAGAAGAGTTAAAAAAGTTAGCAAAGGTAGATAAGCTAATAAAGGGAGTTGAGTGACTATATGGTTAAGACTATATACTAGGGAAGATAGAAGACAAAGATTATCTAGGAGAAATCCAAACTAAAAACGAGGATGATTGGTTTTACGAAATATATCTATTACCTCGTTATTTTTTTGATTTTTACAACAAATATGTTCATTTTTTAAAGAAATTTCGCGAAAAAAAAGGAAATCGACAATTTTTTTACAATAATATAAGTGAAGGGAGGAAATTTGAAGTGTAGTTTTTATAATAATAAAAAAGATGGAAAATATGTATTCTTATTAGTTTGAAAGGAGATTTAAAATGAATACTGAAAAAGTGAAAAATGAAAAAGATAACAAAAAGATTGATAACAAAGGACATATTTATTTAGCTATGTTAGGAGCAAGTAGAGAAGAACTAGCGGAAATGGCTAAAGAAGATGATTTAGTAAGAGAAGTTTATGAGGAACTAGAAAGATTAAACAAAGATAAGAAATTTATTAAACAGGTTCAAAAAGATGAAATAGAAAGGCAAAAAAGAGAAGAAAGAGCAGCCAAAAGAAGAGAAGCAAGGAAAATGCTAAGAGAAAATTATCCAATAAAAGAGATAGCCAAAACAACTGGCTTGTCTAAAAGAGAAATAAAAAAACTAAAACAATACATTTAAAGTATCATTAATTTGATGCTTTTTCTTTTCGGTAATTATTTATAAAATCATTAATATAATATAGAGAAATTATACTTTTTTTTGTAAAGATAAGAGATTTGTCATAAATTAGCAAAAATATATCTTGACAAACGCAATACGGGGGGGGTATAATTATCACATAGAAAGGAAAGGTTTGTGAAAAAAATGAAAAATTTAAAAATGTTTGCGATTGCTGTTATGGCTTTTGCTGTAATGGCTATGGGTGTACATGCTGCCCCTATTACTTTGGCTGGCAAATGTACTGAAACTACAGTTACTGATAAGTGTACATTAAAAGCTCCATTAGTAATTGGTCAAAGTTCTACTGAGGAACTTACAATTGATAAAGATTTAACAATTGTAACCACAGCTACTAATAAAATTACAATTAATGCAACTAATGGTGAACTTATAATAGCTGATGGAAAGAAACTTACTATTGAAGGAGGAAATGTTGAACTAAAAGGTAAAATTACTGTAAATGATAGTGCAACATTAACTATTACCGGTGCAAAAGATGATACTTGGGGTATTAGAGTATCTGGTACTGCTTTAATTGATGTTAAAAATGGTGGTACATTAGATGTATCTAACAATGATAATAGAGGTATTGTTGGATTAGCTGGCACTTCAACTATTCAATTATATAATGCTACCATGAAAGTAAATAACAATACAGAAAATGCTATGAATGGTTCAGTTACTATTAAAGCTGATTATTCTAAAATCGAAGCAACAGAAAACGGTTTAGGAGGATTAAATGCTAAATTTGAACTTCATCATGGTACAAAAGTAACAGCTACTAAAAATGGTTTAGCAGGTGTTGTTATTGAAGCTGATTCTTCAATTGATGAAGGATGTGAAATTAATGCTAGTGGTAACTTAACTGGTAAAGCCGCTGATGAAGCTCGAAAGAAAACTTTATCTGAAAGAGCTGATGTTACATTAAAGGGCGCTTTAACAGTTGCTGGTAAACTTACTGCTGATTCTATCGCTCCAGAAAAAGTTTTATGGGAAGGTAATCAAGTAGGTACAGTTGCTACTAATGTAATAGTAACTTTACGAGATGGTGGAGTTGTTGATGCTAAAGAATCTAAAGCACTTTGTAATGCTTCTGATCAAGTTGAATTAGAAACAGGAAAAGTTTGTCCAAAAGATAAATCAACTGCTATTAGTGCTACAGGTGATGGTATTCTTGTAGTTGGAGAAACTGGTACAGTTTATGGAACTAAAGAAGTTCAAGTTCCTGCTGGTGTTAAGAAAGTTGTAGTTAATTCAGAAGCTAATCTTGTAGTTGGACCTGGTACTGAAGTAGAAAATAAATCAGGAAAAGCAATATTTGTTAAAACTACTGATGGAAAAATCTATGAAGTTGAAGCAGGAAAAACTGCTACATTAGGAGAAGCTGCTCCTACTCCAGAAGAACAACAACCTGGAACTGAAGGAGAAGGTTCTGGAAATCAAGGACCTACAGATAACGTTAAAAATCCAGAAACTAACGATAATATCTTAGTATATGCTGGTTTAGGACTAGTAAGTCTTGCAACAGTTACATTCACAGCAAGAAAAAGAGAAGACTAATAAGTTACTTAATTGCGAATAAAATATAAGGATTTATATAAAAATAAATTTTGAAGAAATCGCAAACGTCTTCAAAACATTCTCAATCTATACTTCCTTAACTTTATTAAAGCAATTTAGTATAAATAAAACATATTGTTTAGTAGTAAGCAATATGTTTTTTGTTTTGCTATTATTTGTTAATTATTGTCAATTATTAATTTTGCAAATTTTTCATATTGACTTTAAATTTATTTAATGTTATATTTATAGCATGAAAGGAAAGGTATAGAAAGAGAATGAAAAATTTAAAAATGTTTGCGATTGCCTTATTAGCTATGCTAGTAATGGTAAGTGGTGTAAAAGCCGCATGTAATGATTTAGGTGTAGATTATGGCGAAGGTGAGATTTGCTATACTGATGCAACTTTTGATGACATATTTGATGATATGGAAACAGCAGAGGCTTCTAAAGCTACAATAATTGTGCGTAATACTGCAGGATTAACATTAGGAACATCAGCTACTAATTTTGTAATTCCTGCCGATTATGACGTAACTTTAGATTTAAATGGTAACGACCTTACAGTTACAAAAGCCCTTGCTGTTGCAGGTGCACTAAAAGTAGTAAATAGTGGTTCTGCTGCTACAATAACAACTAGTGGTGTAGCTACTATATTCCAAGTAAAAGGAGGAGCTACTCTAGATGTTAGTGGCAAAATTACTTTAGAAAGTCAAGAAACAATAAATGCCGCAAATCAAGATGCAAAAGCTATCATTGTTGTTGCTGGTGGGGATGCTACAAGTGTTACTGTTTCTAATGATGTAACAGTTAATACAAAAGGTGTTGGTATCGCAGTTTATGGAGATAACTTCAATTTTACATCTTCAACTCCAACAGATAATGATACATTGAGTAATGTAACACTTAATATTGCTGGTAAATGGACAGCAGAATTATATGTAATTCAAGTAGATGGTCAAATTGAAACTGTTGAGAATGCTGTTATCAATGTAAAAGAAGGAGAATTTACTTCAAATTCAAGATACGCATTTTATGCTTCAGGTCCTGCTAAATGGAATGTAACTGGTGGTAAAATTATTGGTAAAGATGCATTTGGCGTTAGAAGTGGTGATATTAACATTGGTGGTACCGCTGAATTAATCGGTACAGGTACTTCTAGTACTGCTTCAGCAGGATTCTCATCACAACCAAATAAAGGAGCTGCATTAAGACTTTTAAATGACCGAAGAAAAAATTTAGTGCCAACTAACGTTAATATAACAGGAGGCTCTTTTAAAGCAAAATCTAATGACCCTCAAGCTTATGCAATTCTTATTGATGATGCTAGCAGATTAGCTGATAGTGAAGCTACAAAAATTTCAATAACTAATGGACTTTTTGAAAGTAGTGCTAAAAAGGCTGCAATTTATATTGGAGGAGCAAATGCAGAAGAATTCTTAAATAATCATATTAGTATGATTTCAAATGGTCAATTTAAGAATGGTATTGTTGACGTTCAAGATACTAAGTATTCTGAGGCTGCTGCTACAATGTTAGCTAAAGGTTCAGATATTAAAGAAGAAGGTAGTAATTTTATAGTTGGAACTGGATATACTCCAAATTCTGGAACGCAAACACCAGAAGGACAACAACCAGGAAGTACAGAACCAGGAGATCAAACAACTGGTGATGGAAACCAAGGTGGAACAGACAACGTTCCAAATCCAAATACTAATGATAATATTTTAGTATATGCTGGTCTAGGACTAGTAAGTCTTGCATCT
>CANRGQ010000010.1 GCA_947630195.1 uncultured Bacilli bacterium | reverse complement strand
CTTCTAAAGTAACATTAATTATCTTTGGAGTTTTATCTATTTTATCATAAGTTAATATACCTTTAACTATTTTAGCATCAGCATATTTTTCTAATAAATGACAAGCTCTTTTAATAGCCTTCAAACTATATTCATAACTAAGTGGCTTTTCAAGTCTTAAACTAGCTTCACTACGAAGACCTAATCTAATTGAAGTATATCTAATATTATAAGGATTGAATATGGCGGACTCAATTAAAATGTTTTTAGTACTATCGGTAATCCCACTGTTAAGACCACCCATAACCCCAGCCACACATAAAGGTGTATCGCCGTCAGATATAACAATGTCTTCGGTAGTTAACTCACGATCAACACCATCTAAAGTTTTAATAATTTCTTTGTCGTGAGCCATTCTAACCACTATTTTATCACCCACAACATCTTTATCAAAAAAGTGAAGTGGTTGCCCATACTCGAGCATTACATAATTGGAAATATCAACCACATTATTAATACTTCTTACTCCTGCCGCTTCTAGTCTTCTTTTAATAAAGTTAGGGCTTTCCTTAATAACCACATCTTTAGCCACCATTAAGTTATACATAGAAACATTATCCGTTTTAACATCTAAAGATACATAGTTATTAACATCTTCATCTAACTCTTTAAAACTAACATCGGGCATACTAACTTTTTTATTCAAAGCTGCTGCTACTTCATAAGCAAATGGTAAATGATTATTACAATCTGTCCGATTAGGATTTAAATCAAGTTCATATAAAGTATCATTATATCCTAAATATTCTAAAGGGTCTTCCCCAACGGGAGCATCACTAGGAAGTTCGGTAATTCCTTTCGCATAAGTTTCATCAGTTTTTTCTTCTAAACCAAGTTCAAATAAAGCACAAATCATGCCATTAGATTCAACTCCTCTAATTTTACTTTTCTTAATCGTAAAATCACCAGGAAGTACGGCTCCTTCTAGGGCCACAATTACTTTAAGGCCCTCTCTTACATTAGAAGCTCCACACACAATTTGCAAAGTCTTATCCCCAACATTAACTAGGCATACATGTAAATGGTCACTATCAGGATGCATTTCTACTTTTTCAATTTGGCCAATAACTAAATTATTAATATTATTACTGATTACTTTTTCCACATTAATCCCGGCATCCGTAATCTTTTGTGCTAAAGTTTTTTTATCTTCATTTTTAATGTCGACATAATCATTAACCCAATTTAAACTAATTGCCATTTTAATACTCCCTTCTATCAAATTCTTTAAGCATTCTCACATCATGATTCATATAGAATACTCTTATATCTTCAACGCCATACTTAAGCATAGCAAGTCTTTCAATTCCAAAACCAAAGGCGAAACCATTCCATTTATCGGGATCATAGCCACAATTTCTTAAAACTATGGGATTAACCATTCCAGCTCCTCCAACCGTAATCCAACCTGTACCCTTACAAATGTTGCAACCTTTACCATTACAGTTAAAACAACTGATATCCATTTCCACACTTGGTTCTGTAAATGGATAATAAGAAGGTCTAAATCTGGTACTTCTGCCTTTTCCAAATAACATTTTGGCTATTTCTTCAAAAGTTCCTTTTAAATCTCCTAAGGTTATATTTTTATCGACTAATAGTCCCTCCATTTGGGTAAATTCATGAGAATGTGTCGCATCATCTTCATCTCTTCTATAAGTTTTACCAGGGCAAATAATTCTAATGGGCTCTTTGCCTTCCCCTTTTAACATTTCTCTTACTTGCACAGGACTTGTTTGACTCCGAAGTAAATACTCATCACCCTTAATATAAAAGGTATCTTGGGCATCTCTCGCCGGATGTCCTTTAGGTAAATTTAATAACTCAAAGTTATATAAATCTTTTTCTACTTCGGGTCCTTCAACAACGTCATAACCCATACTCATTAAAAGATTTTCTAAACTTTCAATAATTCTTTCGATTGGGTGCGCACTTCCACTTAAAATATTTGTGCCAGGCAAAGTTACATCAATAGCTTCACTTTCTAACTTTTCATTAATTAATTCTTCTTCTAATCTTTCTTTTATTTCTTCATATTTCGTATTAAAAGTGTTTTTAAGTTCGTTTACTTTCATCCCAAATTCTTTTTTCTCTTCATTAGGAACATCTTTAATCAAACTATTTAAAACAGTAATTTTACCATTCTTACCCATATATTCTACTTTAAGTTCTTCTAATCTTTTTTGATCAATACTTCCTTCAAATATACTTTTTAGTTCACTTTCTATTTCTTTAATCTTTTCATTATGCATATAATCATTCCTTTCTATTTATTCCTCAATTAAAGTAGGATTACTTTCTAATTCATCAATAATATCTTCCATTTCTTTATCTTGATGATTAATTAGATATTCTTCTATTTCAAATTTATCTTTATTTAAAAATAAAGGATAACTATCAAACAATAAATTTAAACTTTTAAATCCCTTACTTTGCATATAATCTATAAGACCTTTTATAGAGTCATAATCTCTTTCTAAAATAAAAGGATTACCTACTATAATATTTCTTAATATATAATCATGACAATTAAGACTTTTTAATAATTCTATTATTTTATTAAAATCTTCTATATTATCATCATTTATAAACTCTTTAATATTATTTATATCTATTTCTCTTATACCTAACTCTATTAATTTATCTAACATCTTTTATTTCCTCCTCATTTTTATAAGGATACATTAAGAGTAATTCTTTTTTAGAAACTCCATATTTGTTTTTAAAACGTATTTCATCATAAAACAAATTTTTAAAACTCTCTATTTTAATATTATTTTTCTTAAAATAATTATATCTAGCATAGGATAATTCTAAACTTTGCATAAGATTTTTAGGATATTTCGTTACATAAAATTCAAAGCCAATTTCGCGATAATAATTTATCTTATTAGATATATTTTCAAAACTAAGGCCAAATAAGGCCGGTAATTCTAACATCATTTTTAAAGTTTGCTCTTTTGTATATCCTAAAGACATTATATCTTCCATCTTTTGCTTGATATTTTCTATACTAAGAGACAATATTGTTGGCATAACAACAGTCATTTTTATTACCTCTTCTTTTTGATAACCTAAAGATATTAGAAATTCTAATTTTTGACTTAAGAATTCAATATTATAAGCCCATACTGATGGTACTGAGGCTATTATTTTTATTACTTGTTTCTTGGTGTATCCTAAATTTGTTAAATCTTCAAGTCTTTTTTCTAACGTTTTAATATTATAATTAAAAATTGCTGGTACTGATACTGTCATTTTAATTACTCGTTCTTTAGTATAACCTAAAGAGATTAAATATTCTATCTTTTGTTTTATGTTTTCTACACTAAAACTATACAATGTTGGAGAATTTATGGCTATTTTTATAATTTGTAATTTGGTATAACCTAATTCTAATAAATAATCGCTAATATTTTTAATATGTTTTAATAATGTAGTTGGTACAAAAGCACTAATTGAATAATTGTTAAAAATTTCATCTACTTCTTCTTTTGCAAAACCAAATTCTATTAAATAACTATAAACCTCTTCCATCTTGAACCTCCTTCAAAAATAAAAGTTCATAAATAAGGCTAAAGGACGAAAGTAATTCCGCGGTACCACCTTTATTTATGAACTTAATCATACTCTTTTATTCGTATTGTGAATAACCCATTATTTGCTCCTTAATTTGAAATTCAGTTATTTTAGTACTATAAATATTTCCACCTTATATATTTATTCTCTAAACTAGTTTCAAATAACCTACTTTAATTAAATCCTAACAAATACTCTTAATAATTTTCAGCTTTTCTTTCAAAATAACTTTTAGCATGTTTACATACAGGACATACTTCGGGAGCTTTCTTCCCAATAACAACATGTCCACAATTACGACATACCCAAATAGTATCTCCTTCAGATGAGAATACTAATCCATCATCTAAATTACTAATTAATTTACGATATCTTTCTTCATGTTCTTTTTCGATAGCCCCAACCATTTCAAATAAAGTGGCAAGTCTCGTAAAACCTTCTTCTTTGGCAGTTTCCGCAAATTCTTTATACATATCAGTCCATTCGTAATTTTCGCCACTAGCGGCATCTTCTAAGTTAGTATGTGTATCAGGAACATCGCCATCATGTAATTCTTTAAACCAAATCTTTGCATGTTCCTTTTCATTATTCGCAGTTTCTTCAAAAATGGCTGCTATTTGTTCATAACCTTCTTTTCTTGCTTTACTAGCATAATAAGTATATTTATTTCTTGCTTGGCTTTCTCCAGCAAATGCGGCCATTAAATTCTTTTCAGTTTGACTTCCTTTTAATTCCATAAAAACACTTCCTTCATAATTAGTATTTTATAGCATTTAAAGAAAAAAGTAAAGATTAATTATTTCGATTATTCTTTACTTTCTTTAAATCTTTATAAGCATTATCTAAATATTTATTATTGCTCTTTCCATCATTTTTAATTTTTTCAACTCTTTCATCTATTTCTTGCTTAATTTCTTCAGTTTTAGAGTTATCTTCAACTTCTTTATCAATCTTTTTTTCTTCGATTTCTTCTTGTTCTTCCTTTTTAATATCTTTAGATAAATTAAATATTTTTAAGATATCTTTAACAATAATATATAGAGCTGGAATTAATACAATTAATAACCATCCAAGACTACTTGATAAGAAGAATTGTAATTTACCAAGTTTCGGAATAACTGCTTTAACTACCCCAACGACATTACTTTTCTTAACACATACCGCATCTTCTGAGGTATTATTATCTCCTCTTGTTACCAAACATTTAGAGCCATCATCAAGTGTTTTCATATCAACAACACGATGCGTAACCGTCATTCCATAATTAACTTGCCATGTTGAAATATAAGTAATAACATCATTTACTTTAACATCATCGATACTATTTATCTTGGTATTAATAATAACATCATATTTATCAATGGTAGGTTCCATACTTTCTGATACGACCGTATAAACGGAAAATTTAGGTTCAAACATTTCCCCATGGGTAGCATATAATCTAACGGAAATATAATAGTACACTAATAAAATTCCCACAACAATTAGTAAGATAAAAACAGTCCAACTTACTACTGTGGAAATATATTTAAACAAACCTTTGAAATTGTAACGTGTTTCTTCAGCGTTTTCCATTACATTTTCCCCTTATTCTAAAATAATTATATACTTCTTTTTGGCACTTCTCAATAAAAAATTATTTTTACTAGGCACTTGCTTTATACTCTATTTTAAAATTAGCTTTATAAACTTTACCTACGGTGCTTTCTCTATTCCGAATTATTGTCTCACTTTTCCAATACATTTTCTTACTTTCTCCTGGTTTACTTGTAAGTTCATAATTCGTTGCGACATTTATATCGCCCAGTATTCCTCCAACATCATAGAAATTACTCGTAATAGCCCCAATGGTACTCGTTGGAGTACTAATAATATAATTTACATCTTCCCAATTTTCATTATCAAAAGAGTAAGAAAATCTCACTATTACATCACTATTAATACTACTTATAGCATTATAGCCAAAATCATTTTTTTCTATGGCATATTTAACATCAAAAACTAATCTTCCATCTTCTTTAGAATCTTCTTTAGTATTAACTTCAACATTAGCATAAGATTCAATATTAACTTCTTTATCAGTTATAGTATCATCAATTGTTTTTTCAAATGGTCCATTATTCATAATTAAGGTTCTAATATTTTGATTATTAACTTCAATTACTTCTTCATTATCTTTAATATTTAATTTCTTATCATAATAATTATTTATATAGAATATTGAACAAAATAAAGTCAACGTAAAAAGAACTATTAAGATAATTAATAGAATAAGACTTGTATATTTATTACTATGTGCAACTTTTTTTATTTCTAAATCTTCTGCATCATCAATCTTACTTTTACTACTAGTATCAGTAACCCTTTTATTCATAATACCCTTTCCTATTCTTAAATAAAGTATAACAAAATAATAGGTATTTTGCAATTATTTTGTGTTGATTTAATAACTAATATAAATGTTAACATAAAATCAAAATGACAAAGTCAGACATTTCTATCAAACTTTGTCATTTATAAACACTGCATTTAAAACTTATAGAATTATTATACTATCTTATCAGAGATTATGAAAGGACTTGCTTCTGTTCCTTTGCCCGATATTGTTATATTGGATGTTAGATAGAAGACTGGGCGAACCGCAACCGTATAGTACACATAGTCAGGGTTCAAGGCGCCGCCCGTATACACACGCCACGCATAGTAATAAGGACTATAGCAGCCATACCTAGTCATTGTCCACTCAGTATAACCACTACATGACATGCTTGTTCCTGTTCTTCCGCGACATATATTTAACCAATTATTTGTATTTTGTGTTCCCGCGTTATAATAATCACTGGCATACATTAAGCCTATTTTATGATTACTTAATGTTTTAGATGTTACTTCAACTTTAGTACTACTTGCGCTTGTATTATCTCCTATGTACCATTTTGGTCCATTATTTGGTGATTCATTTACTCCTATTAAATCACTCCAGCTGTGTGTTCCTACTTTTTCTTGTATATCTGTTATTGTTTTCATAAATGTTGTATTTAAGTATGTTTTTTGAACATCGGCTGAATCCCATGGAATATCTGAACTATAATTACTATTCCAAGCCACGCTTTTTCCGTCACTATTTGGCTCTGCTTTGATTATCTTTAATTGTCCTTTATGTAATCCTAAACTTGCATTAACATTTTCTGTTGTTATCCCTATTATTCTATACATGTATGTTGCTGGTGTTTTTGTACATGTATCTATATTATTTGTTCCAAAACATATAAAGTTATTTATGGCTTTTGGACTATTTTCGTTAGCTGTGTATGTTACGTTTGTATAGTCTCCTACATATCGAAGTAATTCGTCATTTGGAGCCACAGTTTTTAAGTATGTTGAAGATGTTGTCTTTTGCAACAACTCCAATACTCCACTTTTTCTGGCAAATGATAAAGTACAGTATACTGTTCTATCAGTTGTTATTGTGGCCTTATTTTGATTAACATCAAAATTAATTATATCTGTGGTTGAGGTTATTTTGCTTCCGTCTTCATCAATACATTCACTTCCATAATATTCATGAGTTGTGGTGCTTGGCCATTGTGAGTAATTTACTCCTTTATCATCCCAAGTAAAATCGTCATTTTGGACTTTTATGGCTATTTGTTTACTATCTTTTAAACTATCCGCTATTTGAATATTTTCTAATACTTTATTATCTTTTGAACTATTAAAATAAATATATACCTCATAAATAATTCCTATTGTTAATATAACCGCTATTGAATTTAATACTTTCTTTTTCATAAGCCCTCCTAACTTTCCTTATCAAAATAAACTTTACATGTATTTTTACCTGTTGTTATATAGGTTATTTTATTACTTCTATATTCTACTTTTGTTTCGACGTTTTCTTTATTATCACATTCATAATCAGACATTGTATAACCACTAGGAATAGTTTTACTAAAAATATAATATTTACCATTTCTAACATCTGCTATACTTCCGGTATCAGATTCTTGATATACTATTATTTTGACATCCCCTTCTTTTGGTTCATGGGGTATTATATTGAAACTATAATATATTCTGCATACTACTTGTTTTGGAGTAGCTTCGGTTACATTTATTGTAACCTTACCTGTTGCATCATCTATAGAATAATCACTATAAGAATATCCTTCGCTTATTTTAGGAATACAATTACTTTTCTTTTCATCTAATATGTAATTTTTTTTGATATCTAAAGGTGGTTTATTATAAATATCATATTGTTTTAAATTTAAGCCATTTTGAACATAATATAAAACATTTATATCCGTATTTTTATCTGTTATAGGAGAGGTATCTCCTTTACCAGTAAAGTTTCCTACCTTACCAGTAAAAATTGGTACAGGATCTGTTGAATAATTATAAAAAGCATGGGTTTGATTAATGTAAAGTAAAGCCACTAAAAAAACTACACATATAACTATGTATATAATTCTAAAGTTTAATTTTTCTTTTATATTATTAAGTTTATCTTTTAAATCATTAAATGGTATGAATACTAAAGATATTAGGGTGTTACAATAACCCCCCCCCGATTTGGGTATTTAGAACTACTAATGAAATTATTGTTACATATAATACTAATTTTTTATTTTCTTTTTTCATACTCTTTTACCTCTTTTATATTATTAATTATTTAGCTTGTTTTTATACAAATGTTATAAATACCGAAATTATATTGCAAATAAAAAGTCGCTACTTGGTATGTTATATTTAAATAATATCTCAATTAACGACATTAGTCAATAAGTAATTTTCTATAAATGTAAAAGAGAAAACATTCATATTTAATAATAAAAACTTATATTTATACTAGAACTTAAATACAATTATAAAATTAAATACATATGAATTGTTTTCTCTATTAATATAATAACACTTTTTAATTTATTTGTTAATTATTTTTTAAAAGTGTACATTATGATAAAGAAATCCCCCTAACTCAGCAATGATTTAGGTGGTACCCTATGGCATCACTCAATGCAAGAATATCGAGTGTTTCCTTTTTTATTTTATGTCAATTTCTTTGACATATTCATATTACAACAAAAAAGAATGTTTTACAAGAGATTAAAGCATTTCTACACTATCAAGTATTAAGAAAAGATAAGAATTATTAAACTCTTATCTTAATATCTTCTTTTATATACTAGATAGATAATTAATGAAGCAATACCTAAAGAAGTAATAACATAGACTGCAATCATACCTGGTGAAGTCCAAATATTATTATCTTTTAAAGTATCATTATTATGTAAATTATTAAATGTTATTGTATCTTCATTAGAAGAATTATTGTTATTGGTATTAGTATCAATATTTTGATTATCATTATTACTTGAATCTTCAATAACAGAATTATTAGTATTTTTATTTTTATTACTACTATTTACACTAGTACTATTATTAGTAGTATTTTTAGTTTGTTTACTTTCATTATTAGTAGTATTTGTACTACTATCATTGGTATTGGTATTAGTACTATTGTTATTGTTTTCTGTAGTATTTGTTTCCTTATTTAATGTTTCATCTTCTATATTTCTAGATTTTGAATTGGATGGAATATTCTTAGGAGTAGCATCTTCAAATAAACTAATTGAAGCCGCACTCATAAAACTACGACCATCACCCAAAGTTTGTTTTCCATGTAATTTAACATATAAAGCCTCAACTGGTTTTTTAAATATAGCATATTTACCACTTTTAGTTGGTTCCCACTCTAGGCTTTTTTCTGTTTCAATTGGCGTATAATTTATTCCATCCATACTAGTAGATATTTCAGCCTCTATAACCATACCATTATCCCCTGCTTGTCTTGGAACATATTCTAAAGCAGATAATAAAGTAGGATTATCTAGTTTTAAAACAATAAATCTTTCTTTATCACTACCATCCCAACTAGTATGCCACATAGTACTTAAACTATCATCTAAAGCATTTTCTTTTTTATTATCTTCTTGATTTTTTTCTTCGCTTGATACAGCATCTATTTTTATTTTATTATTATCAATCCGAGAATAAGCATCATTTTCCCCAATAGCGGTAAACTCGAAAGTTAATTTATCACTAGCTAAGAAGTTTTCATGTCTTCCCACTCTTATATCAATACTTTTATTACCACTTAAATCGGGAGCATTAGCATCTAAGTTCTTCCATGCCTCATCATTTTCTGTTGATAACTTCCACTCTAAAGCCGATTTACTATAACCTAGGCTATTATCATCATTACCAGTATTAATAATATTTTCTTTATCATTATAGGATAAGTTTGATGATAAATATGAAACTTCAATTGGTATTTCATAAATAGAATTTTCGTTATTTTTACCAATTATTTTAATTAAGATTTCCGTTTCATGGTGAATAGTATCTACTTCTTCATCGGTTAAAGTATGAGTTAAACCTGAAGCTCTAGACCAATGTTCTCCACTATCAACACTATATTCCCATTGAACACCTTCAGTAATAAAATCACTATTTAATTTAATAGTTTTAGCATCTTTTCCATCAAATGAGAATGTAGCTAATTTTCCATGACTTTGTAAAAGATAGGTTGCTACTTGTTTAGCGGCCCCAGATTGAATGTAATTTGAATCGGGATGTTCTTTAACATCTTTTAAGGTACTATCAGTTAAATTAGTTAATTCAGTTTTAAAAGAATCATCTTGAAGATCCTTTTGAATAAGTTTTAATAAATCATCCATTGGTAAAGGATAATTTCTTAACGTGGTTGTAATTCTCTTAGCTAATTCAATGTATTTTGAATCAGTTGCCTTATTTTCTTTATAAGCATTTACTAAACCTAACCAAGCATCAAAATTAATGTTTTGAATACTTAAAGCTTCTTCATAAATTTTTATTTTATCTTCTGGATTACTATAAAGACTAGCTAACATCAATACTTTTTCAGCCTTCTCATAATTTGTTAAATCATTTAAAGCACTTTGAGCAAGTAATACATAAGTAGCTGGGTAACTTCCAACATAATCGCCATCGCCCCAACCATTAGGCATTCTTACCGATAACTTTTCTGTTTTACCAGATTGTCCCCATCCCGAAACATCATTATATAAACGCCAATACTTTTCGCCTTTTTCATTTACATCCATGTAAATATAAGCTGCATGACCTGGTTGCGATACAACACTTGATGGAATACCATAAACGCCCTCGATATTAGAACCGGTTTTAGATAAACCACCACAAACAGAACCTTCTTCAAAAACTATCCATAATTTAGGATATCCTTTTTGATAAGTAATATCATAATCACTTCTGTTAAAATGTTCTAAATCTGTAAAATAGGTACCATCATCAAAATGGTAAGCAAATTCTAAATTACCATGTTTTTTATTATTCCATTCACTTTTTTTACTTAAATCATAATATTTATCTAAACTATAGTCATAACCAAATGTATAATTTATATATGTGTAAGGATTCATACTATTATTAACTCTAGTATAATCATTTAACCAAATAATTTCTTCATCATCAATAATATTATTCATGACAAAACGCATTTCTTCAACAGATAAATTAGTAAATATTTTATTATTTAGTTTACCCGCTTGATATAACTTTTTATAAATTGCATAACGGTCAATAGCATTTGAGCCATTTGGATCATCAGGATCTTCTGGAGCTCCACTTACCCATAAACCAACATTAGCGGAGTGCGTTAAAGATAAACTAATAGCCATCTTTTTATATAACTTTCCACTTTCATCATCAGTAAAATCATCTTTATATTTTTTAAATAAATTACTTAATAATTTTAAAGATTCCACATAGTTACCATCAGGTTTCCCTCCAAGAAGATATAACTCTAAAGTAGCATCATCCTCAAATAAGTCCTTAATTATATTTTGATAATCTTCACTATAATTAAATAACGCTTGTAAAATATCATAACCTACTCTACTTACAAATTCTCTTTGTAAAAGTAAACTTTGATAATTTTCTAAATTACCAAAATCATTTAAATTAGATATTTTTTTAATTTCTTCATCATATTCATCTAGAGTTTTAATAATATCATAGGTTTTCTTTTCTTCATTATAGCCTTCTTTAACTAACCTCGCATTAGCATAGACAGCATCATCATGCCAATGACTATACCAACTATTACCATTTTCATAAGCATATAATTTTAAATATTTAATTTTTGGCCCTTTAATTTCTGGCTCATCTTCATTTGTTTCATAAAGAGGTATCTCTACAAAATCAGCTTCATCCCAGCCTTTTTTATTTTTCGATGTATAAGCGTTTTTCCATGTCTCTCCATCAACGGAAGTATATATGGTAAAATTAACCCCACTATTGTAATAGGTACTAGTTTGATTAGCATCTACTCCTACATAAGCCGTAAAATAATCATAATTTAAATCTTTCACATCATAAACAATCTCCGATGTCGCCCAAGCCGAAATTCCCTTAATAAAGGTCTCTTTATGTAAATTATTTTCTTTATCTTTAACATTTACTTCAATTAAACCATTAAGATTATTTTTATCTTTTTTAAAGTAATAACCACTTTTGACATAGGACATATCACTTACATAATCTATATCGGATAAATAAATATATTTATTTGTGTCATATGGTAAGGATGTATTATTTACAGCTAGACTCTTATTAAAAGGTGTACCTTCTACTACTTTATAATAATTATCCGCGGATAAAATCAGGCCTAACACAATTAAAATAAAGACTAAACTATATAATGTATTTTTAACCCAATTAGGTAATTTTTTCATAATAATCATCCCCTTTTTGTGCACTAATTATATATTATTATTTTTAAGATTTCAATCCAAAAACGTAAATTTAATATCTACTAGATGTCAAATAGAAAACATTTAATTTACATCTTATGCTAACCAATAAAAAATGCCTTTATTAACTTAGATTTTTCCCTTATAATATTAGAAAAGGTGATATTATGCATATCAAAGATATTCTTAATAAATACATTGATAATAATTATAAATTATTTCAAGAAAAAATAGTGAGTACTAAGTATCCTATCTTAGGAATAAAAATACCTCTTTTAAGAAAGATAGTGAAAGATTTACTTAAAGGTTATAATTATCAAGATATTTTAAATAACTTAAGTAATAATAGTTTTGAAGAAGTTATTATGGAAGGCCTAGTTATTGCCAGTATTAAAATAGATTATAATAAAAGAATAAATTTAATTAATAGTTATTTACCTAAAATAGATAACTGGGCTACTTGTGATGTTTTTTGTGGGAGTCTAAAATTTGTTAAAGAGAATAAAAAAGAATTTTATGAATATTTAAATGAGATAATAAATAATTATACCCAAGAATATTATTTAAGATTTGCGATTGTCATGTTTTTAAATTATTATTTAGATGATGATTATAGGAATGATGTATTAAAGAAAATAATCACGATTAAAAGTGATTACTATTATGTTAAAATGGCTAGTGCATGGTGCATATCTTTATGTCTTATTAAAGATTTTGATTATACCCTTAACTTTTTAAAAAAGAATCAAAGTAAAATGGATATTTGGACTTACAATAAAGCCTTACAAAAAGGAATGGAAAGTTTAAAATTAGATAAAAAGAAAAAGAATATTTTAAAAGAGGCTAAAATTCATTAAAGATTCTTAAAATATTCTTCTTGTTTTACTTTATATAATTGTTGCCATTCATAAAATAGTTTTAGTTTTTCTAATCTTTTCTTGGCTTCTAAATATAAAGATTTAAAATCTTTATTTTGATAGGCTGTGATAATATCATCACAAGTAAACTTTTCGTTGGCATCATTATAAAAAATAGTTCCCACATAATCTATTCCGTTATCCAGCATTTCTTTTATCTTTTCATCATTATTATAAACTTCTAAAACTTTTTGTTTAAAATCTTCTCTATATTCCATTTAAACCACCCTACTTAAAATTATAATTCAAGATAATCTTTTATGCAAACTTATTTTGTCAAAAAAAGACGAATTAATATTTTCTTAAGCATTTAGTAATATTTCTATGATATAATGGATTTAGGTGATAATATGGAATGTTTATTTTGTAAAATTGTAAATGGTGAAGTACCAAGTTATAAATTATATGAAGATGATTTAGTTTTAGTTATTATGGATGCTTATCCTAATGTTGATGGCCATACTTTAATTATTCCGAAAAAACATTATGATACTTTAATGGATATCCCAGATGATTTAGTTATTCACATAAATGAGATAGCTAAAAAATATATTAATCATTTAATGGACAGATTAAATGCTAAAGAATTAAGTGTGTGTGTTAATTATGGTAATAGTCAAAAAATTAAACATTATCACATGCATTTAATGCCTAATCATGGAATGAGGGCAGAAAAAGATGTGAAAGAAGTTTATGAGGTTGTAAAATAATGGCGAGGCTTAAAAAAAGAGTTAAGAAAAAAATTATTTTAGTTACCTTTATTTTGGCTTTTGTTCTTTTAGGGTGTTTTGCTTTTAATTTAATGTTTAGTGATAATGATGGTAATAGTAAAAATCCGATTAAAAACATTTTAGAAAGAGAAGATCCGATTAAAACATATACGGCTAAGTTAATTGCCACCGGCGATGGTCTTATCCACTCTCCTTTATATAATGCCGCATATAATAGTAGTACGAAAACTTATGATTTTAGTAATATGCTTACTCTAACCAAAGAAAAACTAAAAGATTATGATATTAAGTATTATAATCAAGAAACAGTTTTTGATGACACTCAAAGTTATACAAGTTATCCCGTCTTTAATACGCCAAGCGCTTTTGGGCAAAATATGATTGATGCCGGATTTAACTTAGTAAGTTTGTCTTCTAACCACTCAATGGATAAAGGGGCAAGCGGAGCCAAGGTAAGTGCTGATTGGTGGAATAGTAAAGATGATATTTTAGCAACAGGGATGGCCTCCAGTAATGAAATGCGGAATAATTATAAAATAATGAATGCTAATGGCATTACTTATACCATGCTTTCTTATACATATGGCACGAATGGTCTTGGGGGAAGTGCTTTAGCAAATGAACCCTACTTAGTTAATCTTTTTTCGGAAGAACAAGCCTTAGAGGATATTGCAGCCGTTCGAGATAAAGTTGATGTTTTAATTGTATCGATGCACTGGGGAGATGAATATAAACAAAGCGCTACGGAAAAGCAAAGGGCGCAAGCCAAATTTCTAGCGGATAATGGTGTCGATATTATTTTAGGAACCCACTCGCACTGTATTGAACCTTGGGAATGGATTGATGATACGGTCGTCTTCTACTCTTTTGGTAATTTTATTTCTAACCAAATGGGAGCTGAACAAGCCTTGGTAAGAAAAGTTGGCGTTGTGGGTATGTTTGCTACCTTAGATATAACGAAAACCGTTGATACGGAACATGACACGACTACGATTAAAATCGATAATATCGGGGCCGATTTAAACTATACATATCGTTATTATAATAAAGATAAAGGAAAAAATGATTATTTAGTTATTCCATTTAGTAAAATGGAAAGTAAATATTTAAGTAACTATGAAGATGTCTATAATGAATTTAGTGAAGTCTTAAGAATGTATGATCCTAATATAAACATTGAAAGTTTACCTCAAAATTAAAACTTGGATAATTTAATTCCAAGTTTATTTTTTTAGACTAATTTTTACGGGTATTAATCTATCTATTTCAATTAAATTCATTATTCTTTCCATTTTTCTTTTGGCTAAAATCATATCAATAGTTAAACCATTATCATTAATTACTTCCATTACTCTATTTTTAAATTCTTCTCCTCTTTCTTCATCTAAGAATAAAAAACACATCCTTATAACTGCTTCACTAAAGACATAATCAATATTATTAATGGATGCTTTACTTCTTTTTAAAGCATAGATGGTATTATTCGTAAGAATTTCTTTAACTAAAATCATTTTGATGACATTTAACATATCTTGAGGAACCCCATATAAATCACTTAAAGCATCACTTTCTAAATAAGGATGACTATCCACATTAAAGTAACTATCCATTAAGGTATTTAAGATATCTTCCATAATAAAAGCTAAATGATATTTTATCTCGATTAGATTTTCCGTAATTTCTTTATATTCATCATCTTTTAAATAAGTGTCTATTATAGCTAGCATAGTATTATACATATCCATTTTCGTGGTATTACTAATAATCGATAAATCTTTATTTTCTAAAAAATCCATAATGGTAATATTTTTTAAATCAATATTTTTACTTAATTTTCTTCTTAAGTTATTATATATTCTTCTTCTAATTAAAACATCTTTATCTTTACTTAATAAATCATTTAATTCTTCTTGCATCATCATACTGGCATCATCATAAGTTTTAATTTTAAGCATACTTTCTAGTTCTTTAATAACTTTTACATCATTAGGTATTCTTTCATAAATACTTGATTCTAATTCTTTCGTGGATTTTAAAGAATTAATTTTACTTTCATATTCGATGGTATCTTTTTTACCCTCTATTTCTAAAACTTTTAAATCTTCCATCGTTTCTAAAAGCGAAGAAGTTACAACCATTAAAACCTTAAAATCTTCTTCAATATTTTTACTTAACAAATTAATCACATCCTTGATATTATATCTTTAAACTTAAAGTCATTGGTAATTCTACATCTTTTTTATTTTCAAATATTTTTTGAATGAAAGTTTCAACTTCCGGATTTTGCACTCCTTCTAATTTTATATTGGTTAAGGCACCGAATAATTCTTCATGGAATAAATGTGTTACTACATCACCCGCGAATAAAAGGGAGGCTCTCACCATAATTTCTATAATTATACCTTCGGCATAACATTCACTTTCTTGAAAATTTGCCTCCATTAAATCTAGTAAAGGCTCAATTAAAGTGAATAAGATATTACCAGCGACAGAACTTTTTAAATCATTATACTCATCAATATCCCCTTTATTTAAATCCGAATATAATTTAGAACTGATAAATAAATTATCTGGAATGACAAAATTTTCTTTAATTAAGTCATCTTCCACATTTACAAAAGCAAAAGACATATCATATTTAATTCTCGATAAAATATCTTTTATTTCATCCATTTTACTATCCTTTAAATAATCTTTTAATATTCTAAGAGTAGTATTTACAACATCTTTAAATAATAAATATTTAAGTTTGGTTTCAAATATTAATTTTTGTTCTCCGGCATTTACTTCTTCTTCGGATAGATTACTATAATATTCTATTTCTTCTTCCGATAATTCTTCGTAGTCTTCATCTTCAATTTCTTCTCCGGCTTCTTCTAAAGTTGAATTAACAAACTCTTCCATATCTTCATCAGATATTTCCATCGTACTTACTATATAATTAAGACGATAAATAATTCTATCTTTAATAAGTTCATCTTCTTCACTATCTTTAATATTTAGAAAAACATTTTCAATACTATAAACATCATTATTTAAAATATAATAAAGCATATCCGATACCACATTAATATCTTCACTAATTACATCATATATTTTATCTTCTAAGATAAGTAAGTTTTGAAGTTTTTTAACTCCTAAAGAAAAGTTTTCGCTATTCTTTTCATTATTACTTTCTAATTTAGTTAAATAAGTATAAACATCTTTAATATCTTTCGTTATTTTAAATAAATTTTCTAAATTTTGATAATCTTCATGAGTTAAATTTAATTTAGGCTCTTCTTCTTGGACTAAAAACTCTTCTTGGGTAAATTTTATTTTAGTTTTATCTATCTTATAACAATCAAATACTTTTTCTTTTCGCATTCTTGCTCTATCCACAATATCGGTGTATTTTTCCCCTTCCACCACAATATCTTCATTAAACACTTCTAACTTGATATTATCGTGAATTTCTTTAACTTCTTCTTCACTTAAGAATAATAACGCACTTCTTGATATAGCTTCTTTTAAAGTATAGTCCACTAGAGTATCATGATTTTCTAATTCTGAATCATCCGTGCTAATTAAATCATAGAAGACTTCATCAAAAATATTATCACCCATCTCCCTACATAATTCTTCATAATCTTCTTTGCTAACTTCATAACACCCTCTTAAGTAAGGAGCATCCCAAAATAATTTGTCAGATGGGGCAAATTTAAAATAAACTTTATTAACTTCAATATTCTTATGCATAAAGATAATATTAAACAAAATACTCTCTAAATCACCATGAATATTTTTATAACTATCATCTTTAATATAACTATCTAATATATAAGTAATAGTACTAATAAAATCATCCGTAATATGACTATTTATCTTTAAGTTACTTGAGTCCATCGCATCATCACTTTTTAATACCATATCGGTATTTTTAAACATCATCGATACTAAACGATTAGTTATTCTTCTTTTAATTAAATCTTCTTCCCTACTATCTTTATATAAAGAAATTTCACTAACTAAATCATTATTAACAACATCATTTTCTTCTAAATCATTTAGAGCATATAAAATTCCATTAATACAAGTAGGATTTTTTAAAATACTATCATATATTTTAGTTTCTTTACTTATAGCATTTTCTAATTTTTTAATTAGTTCTTTAAATTCATCTTTTAAAATACTTTTCTTTTTAACAAATGGTAATATTGCATCATATAACTTTTTTATTTCTTTAGAGACCTCTAATAAACTATTTATATATTCTTTTTCTTCCTTTGTTATATTTTGCATTTTTTACCACCTATACTTCACTCACAATTTAGGTTTTATTTTATTCTTTTTAAAAAGTGATGTCAATATGAAAAGAATGATTAATTTAAAAAAGTAGAGATTATTGCATAAAATCGCTACTTTTGATATAATCTATTTATGGAGACAAGAAATTGTCGCCTTTGATAATATTCGCTACTTTATTTGAATATCAATTCGAACTGAAGTAGTGTCTTTTTTATTTAATGTAATAGATAAAATAATTGAATAATTTATATAAATATTGTATAATCTAATTAATGGAGATGGGTTACCATCGCCAAATGTGATAATTTGCTATCTCATTCGAATATCAATCCGAATAGAGATAGCTTCTTTTTTATTTTGTCTAAACAAGTTGTATATAAAAGAAATTACTTTTAATAATATTTCTACTACTAATTTCATAACTACCACCATCCTCTCCAAAAAAGATTTTTTTCAAAACCCCCATGAAAAGTAGGCGAGATTTCCCATCTCGAAGACTATATTTTATAGATATTTTTCCCTAAGTCAAGTCGTTCGACAAAACATGTCAAAACTTCTAATAACATGACAAAATTCGACATTTCTGTCGAACTTTGTCTATTATTTATATAAATTTTTTTATGAATTGCTCAAACTTGTTATTACGTATGGACTTGATTCTGTTCCATTACCTACTAGTCCTGTTGTGGATGGAAGGTAGAAGACTGGACGAACTACATTCGTATTGATTAAATACGACATGCCGGCTGACAAGGCGCCATCCGAAATCACATTCCACGCTATGCATATACCGTCACAACTATGTCTTGTCATTGTCCATTCAGAGATATCTTTATATGTATATGTTTTTCCGCTCATTGTGTTTGTTATATGTAACCAACTATTTGTATTGCCAGGATATTCAGCATATGTCCAAGAATTGTGATAATCACTTTTGTACATTAATCCTATTTGATATTGCCCTGTTGTTTTTCTCTTTGTCTCTGATACTGTATTTTCTACTGTATTATCTCCTTTCCACCATTTTACTGCTGGTATTATTCTTTTTATTCCTGCTTCTAAACTATTATAAAATGTTCCATTTAGTGTCGTTCTTGCTGTATTACTTCCATTATCCCAATCTATATCTTGAAGATAATCACTTGCCCATTCTAGACTTGTGTTTGAAGGTATTACTTTTATTACTTTTAACATTCCCGCTTCTAAACCTAAATCATTTTCTTCTGTCCCGTCTGTTACTCCGATTATACGATATAAGTATTTATTGCTTGACTCAATTCCACATTTATCTGGATTTAGTGGTCCTCCAATACATACAAAGTTATTTGTTACTTCTTTATAGGTTCCCTTAAATCTATATAATCCCTCTACTGCCTGTCTATTTCCTTTTGTACCTCCGCCATAGTATTGTCCACCTTGATTATCTAACACTTCTAAGGCTGGTCTTCCTTTTCCAAAATATAAGGTACAATATATTGTCTTTTTTGTTGTTATTGTTACTTCATTATTTGCTTCATCAAAATTTACATATTGTCTGGTATCTTCTAAATTTGTTCCAGATTCATCAGTACACTTAGTTCCCACATAAGTGTATTTGGTATAATCTGGCCAAGATGTTCCTTTTTCGAGATAATATTCAAAATCATCTTCTCCACCACTTTGAATCATTATAGATAATGCTTTCTCTTTATTATCAAATACATCTACTGTTTTGATATCTTCTAGTACTTTTGTATTTGGTTTTATTTTAAAATAACTATATATTTCATATAACATCCCAATAGTTAATATAACTAATATTACATTAAATACTCTCTTCTCCATATATTTCATCTCCTACTTATTAAAATACACATAACAGACATTTGGTCCTTTAGTTTTAAAACTAAAGCCATTTGATGTATCATAGTTTATAAATGTAAATATTTCTTTGTTTTTACATTCATAATCTGTATAACCACTACTTGGTAACTCATTTTCAAATGCATATGTTTTATCATTATGTTTTATTGTTCCACTATCATTTTGAACTAAGGCATATACTAATATATCATTTGATGCACTTGTTAAATTATAATATATTCGACAGACTATTTGTTTTGGTTTAGATTGAGAAACTTTGACAGTTACTGTTCCGTCATCACTTATTGTATAATCTTTTTCTAAATATTTCTCATAAGTAGCATCAGTTGGAATACAATTACTTTTCTTTTCATTTAAGGTATATCCTGACATTAATACTGGTGTACTTGGGGCTATATAATACCCACTAGTAGACATTAAATCTTGAACATAAAACATTAAATTAACATCAGTAGTTCTATCAGTTAAAGGTGAAGTATCTCCTTTACCAGCAAAGTTTCCTACTTTACTTGTAAATATTGGAACTGGTCCCGTTTCATAATTATAATATGCATGCGTATTCTTTAAACATATAAATAGAACAATTACAAAAAGACATATAACTATATACATTACTTTTATATTTAATAATTTTTTTAACTTCTCTTTTTTCATTTAATCAATCCTTTTCAATATGTTGCATATACCGAAACGCAAATACAAACAAAAATATTCTAATAATTAATAAAATGTCTTATAATATTTATGGGGCATTATTGTCCTATTAATATTATAACTTTATGAGGCATACTTGTCAATGTAAAATTGGGACATGCTTGGTACAATTACATTAGGAAGTGGCTTAAAATGTTAAAAGAATATCGCCAAAGAAAAAATATATCCCAAGAAGATTTAGAAAAGTTGACTAATTTAGATCGAAAGACTATCTTTAGAATAGAAAATGATTTGAATATGCCTCTTTTAGATACCTTTGCTAAAATAGTTACGGCTTTAAATTTAAGCGATGAGGAAATCGTTAAAGAAGTTAAAAAAACAATTAAAAATGATAAATAAAAAATAATTAAATATCTAGTTAAGTGAAAAATCACTTAATTTTTTTTATTCTTTTCATTGGTGATGAAAATGGATAGATTAAAAGAAATTAGAAATGATAAGGACTTACTTCAAAAAGATGTAGCTCGAATTTTACACATTAAACAGCAACAATACTCGGAATATGAAATAGGTAAAAGAACAATACCCATTTATTATTTAGAAAGACTGGCGGACTTTTATAATGTCTCTGTTGACTATATTCTTTATAGAACTGATGTAAGAGTCCCATACCCCAAGTCAATAATGAAGCATTAAAAAAAGAGCCAAGGCCCTTCTTTAAAAAATAAAACTTCCACCAATAATTATAGCAAGTAATATATAAAGTACGATTACTATAAAAAAGTAGTTGTAAGCATTATTTGTATTATTGTTATTTTGGTTACAAGAACCACTATGTGAACAAGCCATAAATTACCTCCTTTAAATATAAGCTCCTACGATTATAATAAGTAGAATAAATAATACTAAAATAATAGCAGCGCCAATTCCGTTATTTCCACAGTTCATAATTCACTCCTCCTTTATGTCTATTCATTATAATTTATGGGAAATATCTTAAAGTGTGAGTGCTTAATTTATTGTAAATTTACATTTATAAGTGTATAATAAATATTAAGAAAGGAAGAAAATGATGAAAAAATTTATTTTATTAAGTTTGATTTGTCTTCTTACCCTTTGTGGTTGTGGTAAAATACCCACTTTACAAAATGGAGAGGAAGCTGTTGTAACATTTACGAAAGGAAAAGAAGAACACAAGATTAGTGCGGAAGAATTATATGATGAATTAAAAAATAATTTTGGTCTTGAAGCGACTTTAAAATTAATTGATACTTATATTCTAGAAAAAGAATATGATGATTATATTGAAGAAGCTAAAAAGAATGCCGACAACTACATTGAAGCTTATGTTAATGCATATGGTGGTGAAGAAGAATTCTTGAATGATATAAGACAAAGAACTAATTATTCTAGTATTGATGCTTATAAAGAATATTTATATTTAAGTTTCATGCAATCTCATGCTTTAGAAGAATATGCTAAAAGTTTAGTTACGGATAAAGAAGTTGAAGATTACTATAATGAAAAAGCTAAAGAAGATGTCGAGGTATATCATATTTTAATTACTTCTGATGCTACTGATAGCATGACTTCTGATGAAAAGAAAGAAGCTGAAAACAAAGCGAAGGATAAAGCTAAAGAAGTTATTAAAAAACTTGATGAAGCTGATAATAAACTTGAAACATTCAAAAGTTTAGTTAAAGAATATTCTGATGATGACGCTACTAAAGATGATAATGGTAATTTAGGATATATTAACTATAATGATTTAAGTGAAGAATATGATGAATTATTAGATGCGGCTTATAAACTAAAAAATGGCGAATATAGTAAAGATGTTATTACAACT
Organism: uncultured Bacilli bacterium; assembly: GCA_947630195.1. Taxonomy (GTDB): domain Bacteria; phylum Bacillota_I; class Bacilli_A; order RF39; family UBA660; genus SIG200. Next base: position 4,531 of record CANRGQ010000010.1, on the reverse strand, counting down.
GAACTTGGTTATCATGTAATTTATCGTAACGCTTCCAGAGATAAATCATCTCTAGAAGATTTAAAAGATGAAATCATTGAGAAATTAGCAAGTGAAAAAATTCAAAATACTAGTACTATCTCTGTTGATTCAATGAAGAATTATCGTAAAGACTATAACTTAAAAATAATTGATGATAATTTAAATAGACAATATGGTATTTATTTAAATAACTTAACAAATCAAGCCTTAAATCAAAGTACAACAGATTAAAAGATTGGAAAAAATAGTCCAATCTTTTTTTTGCTTTAAAATTTTAATTTATTTCTATTTCATCCATTTGCATTACAAAGGCCATATTACCCCATCTTAAAGTTTTCGGAGCACAATCTTGAATTTTGGTAATTCCCCCACTTATGATAAAGTTAATTAAATGATTATCTATTTTTATTTCTTTTTTACCTTTAGCAAACTTTGGAAATAACCTTTTACCAGGACTAATCAAACCCATATTTCCGAATGTATAATTTAAAAAAGGTAAGAAAGGCATAAAAAGGCCATTATGCATATGACCACATATTATGAAATCAAATTCTTTTAAATATTCTAATACATCATTATCGGTTAAATAAATGGGAGAATGCATGACAAATATTTTTAATTTGTTTTTGGGTAAATTAGTTAAATTATTAATATTGTTTTTAAGTTCATTTAATAAAATATTTTTATCTTCTTTTTCCCTATCATTAAAATAATAACTATATGGTAAATCAATTTTTCGAATAATTAAATTATTATCTTCAAAGTTATCTAAATAGATATTTCTTTTCTTTAAATCTTCTAAATAAGTATTTTCATAATTTAAATACCATTTACCTTTTTCTTTATAAGATGTATCATGATTACCTAAAGTAAAGAAAACTTTAGAGTTTTTACTTAAATCTTCTAACCAATTAAGAAGCATTGAATATTTATCTTTATCTTTTATAACTTTAACCGTGTCTATTAAATCACCTGGAATAATGACATAATCTGTATTACTTGTTTTTATAGATTCAGAAATTTTAGTTAATTTTTTGATATTAAAATTACTACTATAATGTAAATCTGAAAAAACTTTAATATTTAAAGGAGATACTCCTTCCATATTAAAGTGATATTTTTTAATTTGTAAGATATTATTAAATAACTCCATAATTCTCCTTATTTATTCAAAACTTTCCTTTTTTGTTTAATATTATAAATATCATAAATAATTTTTATTTCTTTAATAGTAATATTCGGAATATACCAATTAAAATAATTTTCATAATAGTTTGATTCCGTAAATTTTTTTAAACTACCAGTTACCATAAATAAATCATTTACATAAGCATCTTCTAATTGTTCGGGATATTTTTGAAAACCTAAAGCTTTATAATTTAAAGCCCTATCTAATAATTTAAGAGACTCCGGACTAAACTTAGGAATATTAAACTTTTCTTCAAAATAATTAATTAAATAAGAAAGAATTTTAAAAGCATCAAGTAAATTCATTCCTTCGGGCATTTTAAAAGGCATGGAATACATATCAAATAAACCATATTGATTGGGATGCTTTTTCGAATTATGAAAATTAATATAACGAAGGCGAAATACATCGCCTTCCTTTATTCCATAATCTACTAAAATAATATTTTCATTTTTTACTTTATGCTTAAAAATCATCTTATCACTTTCTAAATCCTTTTTGATATAAAGTGGCTTTAATTTTATTTTCTAAATCATTACCACTATATTTTTTTTGATATTTATTTTTTAATTTTTCATACTCTTTCTCATAAATCATATTTTCACTAGGGAAAGAATATTCTTCTAAAACATTTAAAATATCTTCTTTATAAAATCCTTTATTACTTAAATCTTTAATAATCTTTTGTTTTAACATATAATTAGATAAATTATGATTACTATTAATTTTTTTCTTAATATAATTGTTTATTTTTTCATTCCATACTTGAGCATTAAAAGTATTTAAATAATTTAAAATATCTGATTCTTTAAAGCCTAATTTTTTTAGTTCATATAAGATTTTATTTGGTCCCATTAATTTTAAATTTATGGCATCATTAACATAAGCCTTAATATAGACTTCATCATTTAAATATTTTTCGCTCTTTAATCTTTCAATTGTATAATTAACGGCCTCTTTGGAGTAATCTTTTAATTTCTTTCTAATTTCTTTTTCCGTTCTTAATTTAGCATTTAAGTATTTTAAAGCTTCATAATAACTTTCTAAATAACTATTATCTTGAATTATTTTATCTAACTCTTCTTTAGTTATAGCATTAGTTAAGAGTAAATTATGTTTTAAAATTATATCATCATATAATTTTATTTTCGTATTATCTTTAAAAGTAATTTCATATAAATTACTTTTGACCTTTTTATAACTTTTTATCTCCATAATCTTGACACGCTTTACTTAAATCTCTAACTAAGTTATCAATTTCTTCTTTATTCATGACTTTGGCACCACTCGCAAACTTATGGCCTCCACCATGATAATGACTGGCTATTTCATTTATTATTGGACCTCTGCTTCTTATACTTACTTTATATTGATTATTTTTGACATCTTCGGTAATAAAAGCCCAAACCATAATTTCTTCAATAAAATTATAATTATTGATTAAATTAGAAGGTGTTGCCACATCGACATTATATTCTTTTAAAGTAGCGTCATCTATCACTATATAAGCAAATTTATTTTCATCAACCACTAAATTATTGGTAATGTAAGCCATAAATTTATGTTCTCCTAAAGGTCTTGTATATAACATATCATATAAAGATGTAAATTCAATGCCACTTTCCTTTATTAATTCTTTCGCCGTATCTAAAGTTTCATAAGTCGTATTTTTTAAAGAAAATCTTTCACTATCAGAAACCATACCTAAGAATAGGTTTTCCGCAACTTTCTTCGTTAAAACTAATTTTGTATATAAGATTAATTCACTAACCATTTGACAGGTACTAGATTTTTCGGTATCGGTCCAATCGACAATACCCACAATATCTTCTTTAGGATGATGGTCGATTTTTAAAATAGCTTCGTATTTTAATCCTTCAATGCCATCAACTCGATATAAATTAGGCACATCTAAAACCACTAATAAAGGATTATGAAGTTCTTCATAATTAACTTTATTAAGATTACCAAACTTTTTGAATTTAGCAACACCCGCTCCGACAGCATAAACTTTTTTATCCGGAAAAGTTTCTTTAATGGAGTCTCTTAAAGCAATTTGACTACATATGGCATCAGGATCCGGTCCAATGTGTCTCGCAATAACTATTTCATCGTACTTCTTAATTTCTTTATAAATATTTTTAAGTAAATTTTTATTTATTATAAAAACCACCTACTTACTTATTAATTCCATTGTATCTAAAGCAATCATTAATTCTTCATTAGTTGGAATAACATAAACAGGAACACTCGAATTAGATGCGGAAATCTTACCTTCATGTTTATCTAAGTAAGAAGCTATTTTACTATTTTCTTCCTTATCAAGAACAATATTTAAACATGCAAGTTTACTAAGGATAGCCTCTCGGAATTCCCGAGCATTTTCGCCTAAACCAGCCGTAAATACTAAAGCATCAACTTTTCCTTCTAATTTCACATAATAACGCGCAATATAAGATACTATTCTATCTATGTACATATCATTAGCAAGAGTGCAGGCCTCATCTCCTTTAGCCATACCTTCTTCAATATCCCGGTGATCAGAATATTTTTCACTCATGGCAAGTAGTCCACTTTGTTTATTTAAAGCATTATCAACTTCTTTTATTGTCATTCCGGATTTTTCCATAACATAAGGAATTAAAGAATAATCAATATCCCCACATCTTGTTCCCATCATAATTCCGGCATTAGGACTAAAGCCCATCGTAGTATCAATACTTTTGCCATTCTTTATACAGCAAAGACTTCCTCCACTTCCAATATGACAACTAATGATATTAACATTTTCTTTACCTAACATTTCTTGAACTTTTAAAGTAATGTATCTATGGCTTGTTCCATGAAAACCATATTTTCTGACACTATATTTTTGATACCATTCTTTAGGTACGGGATATAAAAATTCTTTTTCTTCCATTGTTTGATGGAAAGCTGTATCAAATACTCCCACCATTGGTGTGTTAGGCATCGCTTCTTTAAAAGCCTTAACTCCTACAATATTGGCCGGATTATGAAGAGGGGCTAAACTAGCTAAGTCACTCACTGTTTTAATAACATCATCATCAATAATAACAGATTTATTATATTTATCTCCCCCGTGAACTAAACGATGACCAACACCATCAATTTCTTCTAAAGAACTAATGACTTTATTATCATATAATTCTTGAATTAAATATTTAATCGCTTCACTATGGTCTTTAACGGAAGCCACCTTTTTTTCTTTCTCGCCATTTATTTTAATGGAATAGAAACTATCCTCTAAACCAATTTTTTCAAAATAACCACTTATTAATTCTTTTTCTTCTGGAAGACTAA